>NZ_JBGOOV010000006.1:161545-209216 GCF_041439795.1 Shewanella sp. 5S214 | reverse complement strand
GATATTGTTGATCATCAAGCACTGACAGCATCAGTAAAATGGCATCAGCGCCTTGGTGAGCCGCTAATTTCACTTGGTAAGGGTCGACAAAGAAGTCTTTACAAATAATCGGCTGAGTCACTCTAGCGCGCACTTTAGGAATGTAGTCCATGTCACCTTGGAAAAATTCTTTGTCGGTTAACACTGAAATGCCTGCAGCATATCGAGTATAAATATCAGCGATAGCTTCTACATCAAAGTCGGCGCGGATCAGTCCTTTTGAAGGGCTGGCTTTTTTACATTCAAAAATAAACTGAGCATTCGGCGCTTTCAATGCATCAAATAAGCTACGATCTGATATTTTAGGTTGTAAGCTAGCTTCGGGGAAACGCAATTTAAGTGCGCTAATATGCGCGACTTTAGTTGCAACGATGCGGGTTAATACATTACTTTCTGGCTTACTCATGGTGTTCTCCTGCTTGGCTCACGGCAGCTAAATCGGTTAATAAGGTGAAGGCAGCGCCACTGGCAAGGGTTGCTAATGCTAGCTGTGTCCCGGCTTGAACTGAGTCGCACACACCACTGATATACAAAGCACAACCTGCGTTAATGGCCACAGCATCTCGGTGAGCAGGGAGGCCATTACCTTGTAAAATAGCTTGCGTTATGAGGGCATTGTCTGCCGGTTCGCCGCCGGTGAGTTGCTCGATACTCGCGCGCTTAACCCCTAGATCTTCAGGGCTAAGTTGGTAAGTACGCACCACACCGTCTTTTAGTTCTGCCACATAGGTATTGTCATGCAATGCCACTTCATCTAAACCACTACCATGTACCACCATGGCGCGTTTTACCCCCAAAGCATGGAGCACATGTGCGATAGGCTCGATCAGTTCAAGTGTGTAAACACCTAGAAGCATAAATTCTGGGCTTGCAGGGTTTATTAACGGTCCTAGCACATTAAAAATGGTCCGGGTTTTTAACGCTTGTCTAACCGGCACAGCATGTTTTACTCCGCCATGGTAATGCGGCGCAAATAAGAAACATAAACCCAGTTTATCTAAACACTGGCTTGCGGCATCTGGTGCCATGGTGAGTGCAATACCGAAATGGGATAATAAGTCAGATGAGCCAGACTTACTCGATACACTGCGATTACCATGTTTTGCTACTTTAGCGCCAGCTGCAGCGGCAACAAAAGCGGCTGTAGTGGAAATATTGATGGTGTTATGCCCATCACCACCGGTACCAACAATATCAACAATACCGGTTTGTTTTGAGGCATCACTGCGTGGGAAGGGTTTAGCGGCTTGCCTTAATGCATCTGCCGCTCCGGCTATTTCATCAATGGTTTCGCCACGCATTTTTAGCGCCACTAACATCCCTGCCATGGCGGCAGGTTGCATATCCCCTTGAATAATCGCGCTAAAAACTTGTGTCATTTGTTCACGAGTTAACGCAGTACCTTGATAAAGGCGGTCGAATAAAGCTTGCAGATTATCCATTATTCTCCTCCAGTAAAGGCGTGGTCTTGGGTTAAATACGCTAATGTTTGCGTCAGTAGTTGGCTACCTAAGGTGGTTAAAATCGATTCTGGATGAAACTGAAAGCCTATTGCTTGATGTTGTGGATGCAATATTGCCATCGGCATATCATCGGTAGTGGCAATGATTTCTAAGCAGTCAGGCACCTTTGTCGCCACCAAACTGTGGTAACGAGCCACTGGTAATGGTGAGGGCAAATTGGCAAATACGCCTTGACCATTATGGAGGGTGGGGCTGGCTTTACCGTGAACCACAAATGGTGCTCGTTCTACTTTACCGCCATAATATTCGACCATAGCTTGATGACCTAAACAAATGCCCAACATTGGAACTTTGCCGGCTACTTTACCAATCAGTTCCATCATGCAGCCCGCTTCATGAGGGGCCCCTGGGCCTGGTGATAATACCAAGGCTGCTTTTGAGGTTTCATTAATAAGCTTTTGTGCAACATAATCGGCGCTGACATCATTACGGTAAATGATGACTTCACAACCAAGGCTGCGGAATTGATCGACTAAGTTGTAGGTGAATGAGTCAAAGTTATCCAGTAAATAGAGTTTCATGCGGTTAGTCGCTTGGTTACTGGCTTGTGTGGTTGCAGTGCTCATAGGCCACCTCCCATCTTTATTGCTGAGATAACCGCTTGGGCTTTTTGACGAGTTTCATCGGCTTCGGCTTGTGGGTCTGAATCAAATACCACGCCAGCACCTGCTTGTATATGAGCAACCCCATTTTTAACAAAGGCTGAACGGATAACAATGCAGGTATCCATGTCGCCAAGACCATTGAGGTAACCTACAGCGCCACCATAACTGCCGCGACGAGCTTGCTCTGCTTGGCGAACTAATTGCGATGCACGTACTTTTGGCGCGCCCACTAAAGTTCCCATGTTCATGCAGGCTTGATAAGCGTGCAGGGCATCTAAATCTAAGCGTAATTGACCGGTGACGCGACTGACTAAATGCATCACGTGCGAATAACGATCAACTTTTAACAGTTCGGCCACTTTACGGCTACCGCTTTGGCTGATGCGAGCAATGTCGTTGCGGGCTAAATCGACTAGCATTAAATGTTCAGACAATTCTTTCTTATCCAAACGCAGCTCGAGCTCTATACGACTGTCTAGGTCAAAATCAATCTCACCTTGGGCATTTTTACCGCGCTTTCGGGTGCCAGCAATGGGATACACTTCGACTTGGTTACTGGCCGCATCGTATTTCAGGGCACTTTCTGGCGATGCGCCAAATAAGGTGAAATCAGGACCTCTGAAATAGAACATATACGGACTAGGATTGGTTAAGCGCAAAGCCCGATACGCCCCAAGGGTATTCGGACAAGGTAGACTGAAACAACGTGATGGCACCACTTGGAAAATATCACCGGCGACAATATGTTCTTTTAAATCAATCACGGTCTGCTTAAATTGCTCGTCGGTGATGTTAACTTCTTCGTCGGTTGTCACTGGCGTTAATTGAGCAATATCACCTAGCTCAGCGCATTGTTCGGTAACGTGTTGCAGTTGCAAGGCTAATTGCTCTGCAATGATGTTGTCTTGACCGAATTGGTGGCTGACAATCTCAGCTTGCTGAGTTTGATGGTCAATTAAAATAAGTGTCTCAGCTAGATAAAATAAATAGTCAGGGCAATCATTATGCGCATTGGGCGCAGCAGGGAGTGGCTCGACGGTATCAATTAAGTCATATGCTAATACACCACCTAAAAATAAATCTTCAAATTTAAGCGGATTATTGGTTTGAATGTGCTTAATAAACATTCTTAAGCCATCAAGAGGCGATGTTGACTTTAACCGTGCATCTTCATCTTGTAACTCGGTGGCTTTTTGCAGCGTCACGATGAGAGTATCATTATCTCGTTGTTGCTGTGCATCACTGAAGAAGTTCGCTATTGGCGCTAACAGCGCGGCACCATTTTGAGTTAATGCGCTAAAGCTAAGCTGATAACCGTCGCAACGAATCATCATTGCCGCATGGGTGAGGACGATACTTTTTAAATGGTCTTTACTTTCGACCTCCGCAGACTCTAACAGCATGGTATGCGGCGCGTTATTAGTCACTTGCTGATACAGTTTTAGCGGATCTGTATGGTAGGTTAGTGCCTGCTTTTGCGTGGTAACCTGAGCGAGTTGATTTGGTGTAGTCACTGTTGTCGTCACTATGTCGCCGCTCCTTGTATCATGTTTATTTATCATCTATTGGCCTCTAATATTGTGTAACCCGAGTGACTAATTTTGCATGGGCCAGATAACAAGAAAGCCCACATTTCTGCGGGCTTTTTGGTAAAATCTTGTCTCTTAAAAATGAGCACAACGCTTCACACCACCCGTTAATTTGGGAAGTGCCACCACCAAGTAATGTGTAATGAAGCTAAAGAGTGTGTCATTGTTAATCGCTATGTTATGTCTTTGTTTAATGCCTATAGGAAAACCCAGCTGGAGAGTAATGTCAATTGAATATTTCTCAAAAGCCATTAAAAAATGACAACCAGGATAACGAGAGGCTAATTATTGAGCGCTTTAGGTGGCTTGTGTATAAATAATTCATCAATTGCCATCATTTATTCATAAATCCAAGCAGTATTTTTATCGCTACTCTTGTACAATAAGCACATGATTACAGAGACTCTCCTGGCCGATCTTCATAGCCACACGACCGCATCAGACGGTCAATTAACACCAACCGAATTATTAACTCGCGCTATTGAAAAAGGCGTCGAGATGTTTGCTATTACTGACCACGACACAGTCGGAGGGTTAGCAGAAGCGCATCTTGCCAATCAAGCGCACGCCACACCATTAGTGTTAATTAATGGTTGTGAGATTTCAACGCGTTGGAACAGTTTTGATATTCATATTGTCGGTTTAAACTTAGATATCGGCCATATTGGATTATTAGACTTTTTAACTCACCAACGCCAATTGCGTGAAGTGCGTGCCCAAGAAATTGGCGAGCGTTTAGCTAAGGCCGGGATTGAAGGGGCTTATGACGGCGCAAAAGCAATTGCTGGCGACGCCGCACTGAGTCGTGGCCATTATGCAAGATGGTTAGCTGATAATGGTCATGCGACAGATATGCCTAGCGTGTTCAAACGTTACTTAGCGCGCGGAAAAACCGGTTATGTGCCTAATAATTGGGGCGACATGGCCAATGCGATAGACCACATTCATCAAGCGGGTGGCGTTGCAGTCTTGGCTCACCCTAGTGGTTACAAATTATCGGCCAAATGGCTTAAGCGCTTAGTACGTGAATTTGCAGAGGCCGGTGGCGATGCAATGGAAGTTATTCTAGGCCAGCAAACATTGGATGATCGTAATAATCTTATCGCATTAAGTAAGCAAAATAACCTACTTGCTTCTGTGGGGAGCGATTTCCACTTCCCCAGTAATTGGATCGAGCTAGGTAAAAACTTATTCCAACCTCAAGGTGTGGAATGGGTTTGGCAATCACAACATTGGACGGAAAGAGCATGAGTCAATTTTGGTATATTCATGATGAAAACCCACAAGCAAGGTTAATAAACCAAGCGGTGGCGATTCTTAAACAAGGTGGAGTCATTGTTTACCCAACAGACTCTGGTTATGCATTAGGCTGTATGATTGGCGAGAAAAATGCCATGACGCGCATGGCGCGTATTCGCCAGATAGAAAACGACACCAATTTTTCGTTAATGTGTCGTGACTTATCTGAACTGGCTAATTTTGCCCGGGTTGATAATCAAGCATATCGTTTATTAAAAAGCTGTATGCCTGGGCCATATACGTTTATTTTCAAAGCCACTAAAGAAGTGCCGCGCCGGTTACAATGCGATAAAAAACGCACCATAGGTATCCGCGTGCCGAATAATGTTATTGCATTGGCGTTACTTGAAGCATTGGGTGAGCCGATGATGACCACCAGTTTGGTAATGCCAAATGAGCAATTTGCTGAGTCAGACCCTGAGCATATTCGCGACATTCTCGATCACCTAGTCGAAGGTATTATTCATGGCGGCTATTTGCCTGAAAATCAAACGACTGTGATTGATATGTCTGAAGATGAGATGGTGATATTACGTCATGGTGCTGGCGATACCAGTGCATTTGAATAACCATAGGTGACCATGGTTGATGAACCGTCAAGGATAAATATGCAAGGTAGCCAGCAGAGCCTACCATTGGCTGTGGTTCGTGGCCAAGTACTTGATAGCATGCCACTAGACTTGTTTATTCCGCCTGAGGCCTTAGAAGTGTTTCTTGAAACCTTCGAGGGCCCACTGGATTTATTGCTGTATCTTATTCGCAAACAAAAATTGGATGTGGTTGATTTACCCATTCAACAAATTACCCAGCAATATTTACTCTATATTGAGATCCTGACTGAAGCGCGGATTGAGCTGGCGGCTGATTATTTAGTGATGGCCGCAACCTTAGCTGAAATTAAGTCACGTTTGCTTTTGCCTAAAATGGCCAGTGAAAATGATGAGGAAGAAGACCCTCGCGTGGTACTGATCCGGCAATTAAAAGCCTATGAAGTGATAAAGCAAGCTGCTGCAGATATCGATGCATTACCACGGATTGAGCGAGATGTATTACAAGCATCGGTGAGTGCAGCTCCAGACATTAAACCTGTCACTGTGCCACCTGAAGTGTCGCTGGTGGATATTGCCCGCGCGTTTGGTGAAGTGCTGAAACGCATTGATGCCAATGAAGATCATCATGTTAAGCGCGAACAGTTATCAACCCGCGAGCGTATGAGCCAAATTTTAGCCAGGTTATCCAGTACCGAATTCATTGGTTTTGAGTGTTTGTTTGATGTCAGTGAAGGCCGAGCCGGTGTGGTCGTGAGCTTTTTGGCACTTATGGAGCTGGTCAAAGAGTTACTGGTTGAATTAGTACAAAATGAACCTTTCTCGCCCATTTATGTAAAAGCCTATTAATCAAGCTCAACGCTGTGAGCAAAACACATGACAAGTTTGACATAACGGACTTAACATAACGCAAATATTAACGATTTATCCCTCTCTTTTATTCAAAGTTGAGGTTAACGATATTCGAAGAGATCCATGAAGCCAATTAATCCTACACAGCTAAAGCAACTTATCGAAGCCAGTTTATTTGTCTTAGCTAAGCCATTGTCAGTTAACGCTATCAAAGAAACTGTGTTGGCTGACTTTAGTGTGTCGCGCTCGCGCATTCAGGAAGTGCTTGATGAATTACAACTAGATTATCAAGAGCGTGGGGTGCAACTAGTGAAAGTTGCCAGTGGTTATCGCTTCCAAACTCAGGAAATGCTCAGTCCTTACTTGCAACCTCTGTGGCAAGAGAAATCTCCTAAGTATTCACGTGCAACCCTGGAGACCTTAGCGGTTATTGCTTATCGACAACCGGTAACACGTGGCGATATTGAATACATCAGAGGCGTGGCTATTAGCAGCCATATCATAAAAAGCTTAGTCGATCGCCAGTGGATTAAAGTAGTGGGCCATAAAGAGGTGCCTGGTAGGCCTGCGTTATTTGCCACTAGCAGTGTATTTCTCGATTACTTTAATCTTACCCAGCTAGCCGACTTACCAGCCTTAACTGATGCCGACTCTTTACATGCTTTATTTGAAAAAGCTCAACTAGGCATGGACAATCAATCTGAGCTTGAAACCGTCGTTGATCCAGATAACGATGACGTCGTTGCCCTTGATGAGGTATCTGAGCCAGATGGAGCTATTGAGTTTGATGAACAAGATGGCGCGGTTAACAATGACATTGATCCTGACAATCAAAACGATAATAATCCTTCGCATCAGCCACATGATTAATTAAGCATCTGATATAACCCTTATCGGTAACATCTTGGTGCACCCTCTAGCGCTATTCGTTTTCCTCATCAATATCTAAGAGTTGGTCCAGTCGCTTTATCACATCCACACTTTTAGATGTGTCGACGGCGATTGATAATGGCCACTTTGAGGCAGATTGGCTAACATGTAATCGATAAAGCGTTGGCTGGCAAGACTTAAAAAACGCCTCGAAGGGTAAACTAAAAAGACTACCGCCATATAAGGTGGGAGTTCATCAAACAATCGCACTAATTTGCCGTGCTTAAAATCCTCCTGACAAATTCGCAAAGGTAAATAACCTATGCCGCGGCCAGAAAGCGTTGCTTCATATGCGAGTTGGATACTATTGGTACACAAATTGCCTTTGACCGCTTGCATCGCATCATTTGCCAAAGGCACTTCGCTGAAGGTTTTACCATTAGGGAAGCGAAATAAAATCGAATTATATTGCTCTATGTCCTCTGGTGAATGCGGTGTTCCGGCGTTAGCCAGATATTGTGGACTGGCAACAAAATATAACTCTTCGCGAATAATCGGTTTTGCCACCATGTCTATTTCGCTAAACGTTTCTTGGACCATAAATGCAATATCGATATTGTGTCTGACCATATCGAGGGGTTCTGTGCTACTAATAATTTCAACTGACAGCTTTGGATTTGCGTCCATAAAATTAAAAATTTTGCTGACAATGTCCATCATCTCTGGGATAGGAAAGATTAATATCCGCAGATGGCCATTGAGTTCAGCTTTGTTATCGGTGATCTCATCTAATGTCTGTGCTAAATCAGCTAGCATAGTTAAGGTTTTTTGGTAGAAATGACTGCCTGCGGACGTGAGGGTGATGGCGCGGCTTTGACGGTGAAACAGCTTTAAATTTAATGACTCCTCTAACGATTGCAAGCGTCTACTGACGGTTGACTTAGGCAAATTCAATAAGTTAGCCGCTTCAAGAATGCTGCCGGTTTCGACGATGCGGTGGAATAATGCAATGTCTTCAGTTTTCATATTGTTTGCTCTAATAATGCTTGATAAGTCAAACTCAAATAATGGGATTGATATTCCCAAATAAACCCATTTATTGCAACTATAATTCAGCGTATTGTTCGAACCAATTGTAAATTAACTGTCATCTCAAAAAGAGATGATGATGTTGTCATTACGTCAGTTTAAATCTCTGTTACCAAGGAACATAATCGATGAAATATCGCTCAACATTGCCATTGGCATTGCTTATTTCTACTATTCTAGCTGGTTGTACGCCTGTCGAAAGCGCCGTACAAGAAGAGCTTGTACGCCCCGTTAAATTGTTTGAGGTCGCGCAATCTTCAGGCAATACTATTCGCCAATTTCCTGCCAGAGTTGAAGCCAACAGTCGAGCACAGTTATCATTTCGGATTTCAGGTCAGCTTGTCAGACTGGATCTTGTGGAAGGGCAGCAGGTTAAACAAGGTTTTTTACTGGCTCAATTAGACGATCGCGATGCGCGTAATAATTTAATGACGCGTGAAGCAGAGTACGATTTGTTGCTGGCCGATTTTAGCCGTAATCAAACGCTACTCGATCGTAAACTGATTTCCCAAGCACTATTTGACAGCAGTAAAGCCCAACTTAAGTCGGCCAAAGCCGCGCTAGCTGCAGCCAATGACCAAGTGAGTTATACCCGTTTAGAAGCACCATTCAATGGCACCATTGCTAAGCGACTAGTGGATAATCACCAAATTGTTCAGGCAAACCAAGGGGTAATGACCCTGCAAAATAATCATTTGCTTGATGTCACTATTCAAGTGCCTGAAGCTATGGCAGCAGTCTTAACTCAAGATATTGCCAATGGCTTAGCGGCAAAAGTACGTTTTAGCGCAGTAGAGGGCATGTCGTTTGATGCCAAATTTAAAGAATACTCAACCCAAGTGACGCCGGGCACCCAAGCCTATGAAGTGGTGTTTTCATTACCACAACCTGACAATGTGCAATTACTGCCAGGCATGAGTGCTGAATTAACCTTAGCTACGCTCAACGAATCACCACAAGGCTTTACTGCGATTGTGCCAATTTCTGCTGTAGACAAACAAGATCAAACAGGTGAGGTGACAGTATGGCGCTATCAGCCTGATAGCGGTGACATTAATCCGGTGAAAGTGACGCTTGGTCGCGTAAGCACAGATGGTGTTGAAGTGTTGAGTGGTTTGCAAAAAGGCGACGTTATTGTTGCTGCTGGATTGTCGCAATTATCTGCAGGCATGAAAGTGAAGCCATTACGCTGGCAACGGGGAGTGTAGTTGATGAATGTTGCTGAATATTCCATTAATCATAAAGTGATTAGCTGGATGTTTGTATTTTTACTGCTTATTGGTGGCAGTGTGGCTTTTACGGGACTAGGACAATTAGAGTTTCCAGAATTTACCATTAAACAAGCGCTAGTGATCACCGCCTATCCTGGTGCATCGCCTGAGCAAGTGGAAGAAGAAGTGACCTTGCCGCTTGAAGATGCGTTGCAGCAGCTTGATGGCATTAAACATATCACTTCTATCAACAGTGCTGGGTTATCACAAATTCAGGTTGAGATTAAAGACAATTATGACAAACATCGCTTACCTCAAGTGTGGGATGAGGTGCGTCGAAAAGTAAATGACACCACAGGGGGCTTACCACCTGGTACCGCTAAGCCACAAGTGATTGATGACTTTGGTGATGTATACGGTATTTTATTGAACTTGTCAGGCAACGATTTTAGTAACCGAGAACTGAGCAACTATTCCGACTATTTACGCCGTGAGTTGGTGCTTGTTCCCGGGGTAAAAAAAGTCTCTGTGGTAGGTGATGTGACAGAGCAAGTGGTGATTGAGATTTCACAGCAAAAACTGTCAGCGCTTGGTTTAGATCAAAGTTACATCTATGGATTAGTGAACAATCAAAATGTGGTGTCTAATGCTGGCAGCATTGTGATTGGTGATAATCGTATCCGTTTACATCCCACTGGTGAGTTTAGTTCTGTAGAGGAGTTGTCTCGTTTAGTCGTCAGTTCACCAGGCAGTACTGAACTTATTTACCTTGGAGATATTGCCAATATTGAAAAAGACTATGACGAGACCCCTAATGTGCTTTATCACAATAGTGGTGAGGCGGCATTATCGTTAGGTATTGCGTTTTCTGGCGGCGTAAACGTCGTTGATGTGGGCAAGCGTGTGAGCGAGCGTTTAGTTGAGCTTGAGTCGCAACGGCCGTTAGGGATGAGCCTTGATACGGTTTATAACCAAAGCTCTGCGGTTGATCATACCGTACAAGGTTTTTTGATTAACCTTTTAGAGTCGATTGCGATTGTCATCGCAGTATTATTATTATTTATGGGCCTGCGTTCTGGACTATTGATGGGCCTAATTCTGCTGTTAACTATTTTAGGTACTTTCATTGTAATGAAGGTATTGGACATTGAATTGCAGTTGATATCTCTGGGGGCGCTGATCATTGCCTTAGGTATGTTAGTGGACAACGCGATTGTGGTCACCGAAGGTATTTTGATTGGCTTACAGCGTGGTAAAACTCGTCTTGAAGCCGCCAAGCAAGTGGTATCGCAAACTCAGTGGCCATTATTAGGCGCAACTGTGATTGCCATTATTGCCTTTGCGCCAATTGGTTTGTCACAAAATGCGGCCGGTGAGTTTTGTCGTTCATTGTTTCAAGTGTTAATGATTTCTTTGTTTATTAGTTGGATTACAGCAATCACCTTAACGCCATTTTTCTGTAATTTGTTATTCAAAGAGACTTCACCACAAGCTGAACAGGTAGACCCTTATAAAGGCTGGTTGTTTACCACTTATCGTCGTTTTCTGTATTTTGTATTACGTTTTCGTCTAGTGACATTGTCAGTGGTGTTGGCGATGTTAGTCACCGCAGTGATAGGTTTTGGTCACATTAAGAACGTGTTTTTTCCTGCATCAAATACGCCAATATTTTTTGTTGATGTATGGATGCCAGAAGGGACAGACATTAAAGCCACGGAACGATTTACTGGCGAAATAGAGAAAAAGCTACTGCAAGAAAGTGAGCTTAATGACAGCGGGTTAGTGCACCTGACATCTGTCATCGGTCAGGGTGCCCAGCGTTTTGTGTTACCTTATCAGCCTGAAAAAGGCTATCCAGCCTTTGCTCAGCTTATCGTAGAAATGCGCGACCTAGCAGCCGTTAAGGCTTATATGCCTCAAGTTGAACAGTTGTTAAACAGCCATTTCCCCCAAGCACAATACCGTTTAAAAAATATGGAGAATGGTCCATCACCAGCGGCGAAAATTGAGGCGCGTTTCTATGGCGAAGATCCTCAAGTGCTGCGCAGTTTAGCCGCGCAAGCGGAAAGTATTTTTAGAAACGAACCGACAATGGACGGTGTTCGCCACAATTGGCGCAACCAAGTGCCACTCATCCGTCCACAATTACAAAATGCTCAAGCACGTGAAACCGGCATCAGTAAACAAGATTTAGATAATGCCTTATTGGTTAACTTTAGCGGTAAACAAATTGGCTTGTACCGTGAAACCAGCCATCTGTTACCGATTGTTGCTCGTGCACCAGCAGCAGAACGGCTTCAAGCGGATAGTTTATGGAAGATGCAAATCTGGAGTACAGAGAACAATACCTTTGTCCCAGCAACGCAAGTCGTCAGTGAGTTCAGCACTGAATGGGAAAACCCTTTGGTGATGCGCCGTGATCGTATTCGTATGTTGGCTGTCTTGGCAGATCCTAAATTGGGCTCTAACGAAACTGCAGACTCAGTGCACAAAAAAGTTAGACACAAAATAGAGGCAATTAAACTGCCTTCCGGTTATCGCTTGGAGTGGGGCGGGGAGTTTGAATCGGCAGGCGAAGCGCAAACAGCTGTTTTTAGCTCAATTCCCATGGGTTATTTAGCGATGTTTTTAATCACAGTGTTTCTGTTTAACTCTGTACGACAACCCTTGGTCATTTGGTTTACGGTACCGTTGGCGGTTATTGGGGTATCAGCGGGGTTGTTGATATTTGATGCTCCGTTTAGCTTTATGGCATTACTTGGATTGTTGAGCCTGTCTGGGATGGTGATCAAAAACGGCATAGTGTTGGTTGATCAAATCAATCTTGAACTTGAAGAGGGGAAAGAGGCTGGATTTGCACTGGTTGATTCGTGTGTGAGTCGTGTTCGCCCTGTTATGATGGCTGCGATTACCACCATGTTGGGCATGATCCCTTTAATTAGTGATGCTTTTTTTGGTTCTATGGCGATTACCATCATCTTTGGTTTAGGTTTTGCTTCACTATTAACTTTAGTGGTGTTGCCCGTTATGTATAGCCTAGTGTTTAACCTTAAAGTGACTCGCTGATCGATCAATAATGCTATTTGATTGATTAAGGCTGCTGATGCAATTGTGCCAGCAGCCTTTTTGAAGGCATTAATCTATCATTAGCGACGTTGTACAGCAGGCTGCTTAATGTATTTCTGTTATCAACAATGGCTGACTCAAAATCGGTCAGCTTTTACGCCTCCATTGGTCTTGTTCGCAAACCAATCGCCAGCTTGATATTGATGACATAGCATAGATTGATTTTGCTGCGTTTCAGTTATCTCTTATCCTTAGTTGAATGTAACTGTGGTATTTTTTGCTCACCAGCCCCATTCAGCGTATAATCTACGCACTTTTCTAATTGTATGCGCCATAGGCGGGTACAATCCTAAAAAGACAATAAAACAAGAGTAATTAACCTTTTGTTTTTTATAAAACTTCTTTAAAGAGTCCCGCTAATGAGTGAAAAATTGCAGAAAGTCTTGGCCCGTGCAGGCCATGGCTCCCGTCGTGAGATGGAGGCATGGATTGCTGCAGGCCGAGTTAGTGTTGACGGTGAAATTTCTGGTTTAGGTGATCGTGTTGAGGCAGATGCCAAAATACGTATTGATGGCCGTGCCGTTTCATTAAAATCAGCTGACGACATTATTTGTCGTGTACTGGCATACCATAAACCTGAAGGTGAAATTTGCTCGCGCAAAGATCCTGAAGGTCGTACTACCGTGTTCGAACGTTTACCTAAAGTGCGTGATGCTCGTTGGGTTGCGGTAGGGCGTTTAGATATTAATACTTCAGGGTTACTATTATTTACCTGTGATGGTGAATTAGCTAATCGTTTAATGCATCCGTCTAATGAAGTAGAGCGTGAATACGCTGTGCGTACTTTTGGTGAAGTGCCAGAGGCTGCAGTGCAGCGTTTACGTACTGGTGTGACCTTAGAAGATGGCCCAGCCCAGTTTGATACCATCAAAGCTGCGGGCGGCGAAGGCATCAATCAATGGTGGCATGTTACCCTTCGCGAAGGACGTAATCGTGAAGTGCGTCGTTTGTGGGAGTCTCAAGACGTACAAGTTAGCCGTTTAATCCGCGTGCGTTATGGTCAAGTTGAATTGCCAAAAACATTGCCTCGTGGTGGCTGGATTGAACTGCCAATTGACCAAGTGAACTACTTACGTCAACTTGCTGGTTTAGAACCTGAGACACGTTCAATTTTAGGCTCGGACAAACACAGTGTTGCCCGTTCTAAAGTGAAAAGTGCTAAAATTCGCCGTGCAGTTCATAAGCATAAAGTGGTGGGTAATCACGGCAAACCAACGCGTCAGCGTAGCTAATAAATCAGTTTTGCTTTGTTTATAGAAGGTCGCGAAAGCGGCCTTTTTTGTTATTTTTTATCGATAAAAATTATATATTGCTTGCCTACTTGTCAAAAGTTTTTTCTCAGATATGATTCTCAAAATTTACGGCCTATTGAGCTGTTATTCGACAATTTATGCGCTGCGGCGTTAATACTAATGATTAGGAATGTATGAAAAAAGTATTGGTTGGTTTATTGGTCTTGTTACTAGTAGCTTGCGCATCTGCACCGAGTTGGCAAGGTATGTCTGAGCGTGAGATCAGTCAATGGAAAGCGATAGGGTTTGATTCAACCCAAGCGCAAAATTGGCGTGTCAGAGGGTTTGGACCTGCAGAATCCGATGGTTGGATAAAAGCAAACTTCACGTTAGATACAGCAACGATTTGGGCCAAAGAAGCCTTTAATGTTGAAGAAGCTCAAGTGTGGAGTGAAGCCGGTTTTGAGATTGAAGAAGCGGTAACTAATCGCAGTAAAGGCTTAACACCAGTAAGAGCAAATTAATTATTTATTGTGCTAAGCACTTTGTTTTGTTGGATTTTACATCGGATTGACGTTTTTTAAAGCGTTCAGTTTGATGTAATGAAAATTTTAGTTGCTTGGCTCAAAAAAATCAGTAAAGTGTGCCCCAAGTTAAGCCGGACGCGAAAGCAGCTTGGTTTACCTAACGTAATAACAAATTAAGTGAGTTGATATTTTTATCAAAACACGCTCAGTTTGCCCGAGTGGTGGAATCGGTAGACACAAGGGATTTAAAATCCCTCGCTGAATAAGCGTGCCAGTTCAAGTCTGGCCTCGGGTACCATTATAATCTCTAGTAATAGAGAGTGGTGTAAAAAAGCCTCAACTTATGTTGGGGCTTTTTTACGTCTGTAATTTGGTGGTTAAGGGTAACAAACGCAAAAGAAGGTGAGGGCGATAAGAGCGAACGAGCCTAGATGCTAGGGCGGACTTCATCCTACTAGTTCGCTACGCGGCTATAAGAGCGTTTGAGGTCTGAATACTACAGAGTTATAGCCTATAGCTGCTAAACACTCTAGTACTTAGACTTTTAAGGTTTAACGCTGACTTCAGTGACATTCGCATTTAACGGCCTGCACATCACCCTTTAGCAACTGCAGTTATAGCCTCTAGTCGCGAAGCGTTCTAGCACCTCGGCTTTTAAGGTTTTAACGCTGACTTCAGTGACATTCGCATTTAACAGCCTGCATATCGCCCTTTAGCTACTTCAGCTATAGCCTCTTGCAGCGAAGCGTTCTAGTACCTCGGCTTTTAATCTCTAGTGCCTTAGCTAATCGTTGATTAACGCTTTTAATGTTGGCGACGCTTTAAAGCTGGGTTGATTAAATCCGTCAATCTCTATGGCTGCACCCGTTTGTGGATTACGGCCTACTCTAGGTAAGTAAAAACGCAATTCAAACGTGCCAAATTGTGGAATGTAGATTTTCTCACCTTCAGCTAAACCTTGATGAATAATGGCTAGGATCTGTTCAAGTTGTTGCTTTGTTTGAGCTTGAGGTTGGTCCATTTTATTGGCCATTGATTGGATGAGTTGCTTTTTATTCATGACAGTCTCTATAACTTAAGTACTTCAAAACCCTCTTATAACAATTCAATATCGACCTTCCTAGTTGTGTATTCATAAATTAATGTTAAGTGGTTACTTTTTATATTTACGATTAACTTTTATACAAAGAGGTAATATTTTAGTATTCACTTTTGTTGCTTAAATGTTTCGTTCATTCAAAGCGCGTTATTATTTGCCATAATGACTATACCCATTTCACTTATGTCATAAACATGACAGTATCGTGGGGTGTCGCTAATGGGGAAGAGTATGTTCAGTAAACATAAACTGTCTATAAATGTGAGCATAGTAGCCATATTGCTTTGGAGTATATCGTCATTTGTTTTGGCCGATACTGATGATATATATCCTAACTTAACTCAAAATCTGCAATTACAGTATTTGGCTGAACCTAATGCGCAGCGAGCACACTATTTAGCAATATTACAAACAGGCTCAGCTGCAAAGTCATTAGAATATATCGATCTCATTCAGCAAAGTGTTGCCACTTTTTGGCGTAATAAAAAGGTGCCTATCGCATTTGATGCGATCGAAAGTTCGGCCTCGTTGCTTGAAAAAAATATCGCACTGGAACCTGCCGTCGATGATTACCTGAGTGTCATAAACGCGCTACGCAAGTTAATGTGGTTATCGCAAACTCAAGATTGGCAGGCTATCACAGTTGATGCCTTGCTTCGCCCTGGCGATAGCGACCCCAATATTAAGTTAATCAACCAACGTTTGTGGCTATTAGGTGATGCCAGCGAATTACTTGCTGATGAAGTTGTGTATCAACCCGCTTCAGCGGAAAGTGTTAAACGTTTTCAGTCTCGCCATGGGCTAAAACCTGACGCCGTTATTGGTCCAAAGACCTTATTTTGGTTAAATCAAACTCCGCTTCAACTGGCTTCTTTATTAGCAAAGAGCTTTGTTGAAAAAACAGCATATTTAAGTCAATTGCCTCAACCTTATTTGTTAATTAATATTCCTGCTTTTCAAATGGTATTGGTGGATGATAATCAGGTCGTATTGTCATCGAAAGTTATCGTGGGTAAACCGTACCGGCCGACTCCGCTGATGACAGGGCAAATTTCAAATATCATCATCAATCCTACTTGGACGGTACCTCGACAGATTTTACGCCAAGATATTTTGCCGCAAATAAGGCGCTATGGTGACTATTTTGCCGACAAGCATTTTGATGTGTTTGATTATGAAGGCAATCGAGTTAATAAAACTGCGGAGCAATGGCAGCAAGCAGCAATAGGGCGCTTTCCTTATCGAGTCGTGCAGCGTCCTGGAGGTGATAATGCTTTAGGCCGATATAAATTCCATTTCAATAATGATCAAAGTATCTATTTGCATGACACCCCTAATCGAACGCTATTTTCAAAATCACAAAGAGATTTATCATCAGGTTGTGTCCGCATTGAAAAGGTACAGCAATTAGCCGACTGGTTTGTCAACCATTTGGTTATCGATAAACGAACCTGGAATCGCTTACAGTCTAATTATACTCAAACTCAATGGTTTGCCTTATCTGCATCTTTACCCGTGCACATGGTCTATTGGCGTGCTTGGGTGGATGAGCAATATGTTATTCAGTATCGTGATGACATTTATCAGTTAACTCCAAAAGCAGCGGTCAATTTCTTAAGCCATCAAGGCGCCAGCAAAGATATTGTGCAGGCATTATCAGTTAATTAAGTAAAGTTAATGGCTGCTCACTTTGCTCCTAAGCACTTGAGCAATATCACACTCTCATATTAGCGTGCGTGTTTTTAATCTCACACAACAGCGCCAGACTTGCATTTATGAGCATTAATGGTTAATTTATTCGCCAGCTGGATAAAAAAGCAACAACTAGTTCGATCGTGTTGTGAAGATTAAATCATGCCTCAAAGGCTGATAAGTCCTGAATTTAGATAATTAAAGTGGTGTATAAATGACAATTGAGTGCCTAACTCGTCGGCAGGTATTATTAGGCTTAAGCGGTGCCGCAGTGGTGACTCTGTTACCTAATACCGCCCAAGCAAGTCGTGCAACTATTGGGGTTAAAGATTTACGTTTTTATAATCTACATACCGGTGAAAGAAGTCAGGGAAGCTTTTGGGTTGATGGTCAATATCAATCAGCGACACTGACTGAGTTTGATCATGTATTACGTGATCATCGTCAAAATGTAGCCGCACCAATTGATAAACGATTATTTGAATATTTGTATAAATTGCAGGCTACGTTAGATAATCAAGATGAAATCCATGTTATCTCCGCTTATCGTTCACCGAAAACGAACCAAATGCTCGCATCTCGAAGTAATGGCGTAGCGAAGAAAAGTTATCACATGAAAGGCATGGCAATGGATATTGCTTTACCTGGGGTAAAAACCAAACATTTGCGTGATGCAGCCGAGTCTCTTAAGTTGGGCGGTGTTGGGTTTTATCCTCGCGATGGCTTTGTACACATTGATTGTGGTCCAGTGAGACGTTGGGGTTAATAAGACAAATCTCATTAAATATCTGGTCAGTTCAGAGTCTCTCAGGTTTCAAAGTCCTTTAGGCATCTTTAGACGCTTTAAAAATAAGACATTCCCACCATCCATTGCGGTCAGATACTGGAGGGTGGATTACGCAGGAGCTTGTTACCGAGAGTCACTGTTTGTTTCAATCATCTGTCTTGCCTATAGCACTTTGAACTCTCGCTGAAAGATCACATATTTAATAGGATTAGTATATCTTCTTGTGGGTTGATAATGGCTGTGGTAATATCCGCGCGCTTTATTTGAGTCATCGTTGGTCGAGAATGATGACGCCTTCATACTTTATTAATTATTAAGTGAGTGACTAATGTCTTACACAATCAACGCAGTAACCCGCACAGAAATCGGGAAAGGTTCGAGCCGCCGCCTACGTCATGCCGGTAAAGTTCCTGCAGTAATTTATGGTCCAGGTAAAGAGCCTGTATCAATCACGTTCGAACACAAAGACATCATTAACATCCAGTTAAATGAAAACTTTTACACAACTGATTTAACTATCGTTGTCGATGGTAAAGAAGTTAAAGTTCGTGCAAAGGCTATCCAACGTCACGCATTCAAGCAATTAGTTGAACATATTGACTTCATGTTTGTCTAACTTTTGCTTTGAAAAAAGCGCCTAAGGGCGCTTTTTTTGTGTCTGTTTTTTACAACCCTAAAGTTTAATCAATTTCGAAGCTATAGTAGATATCCAGTGATTGACTTAAGGTACTCGATACACTTTCTAAATATAATTGTGAAAATAAGTAATAGCGCACGGTCATTTCATACCCTGGGTTAAACACGCCCACACCATATTTAATCATTAAGTCTTCGCCAATATAGCCACTCACAGCTACTTTTCCATCATCATTGGTATCAAGTTGTACATTAGAAAAACCAAATTTTTCAATGAGTCCTGTCGCTGTACTGCCAATACTATTCATTGCGCCACCATCAAGTTGTGAGCCTAAACTCAGCGCTGCCCCCATCATTAATGAGTTGCTTTGTTGGTTACTTGAACTGGTAAAGCCTTTACCCGTTAAAATGTACGATAATATCTCAGCTTGTTCTTTTGCCGGATTAGAAAATAAGGTTACAACAGGGCGCATTGGTGTCCCCGTAACTCTGACACCTGCGGTTATATCGCTTTCCTTAATCTCTCTGGTTGCCTCTATATTAAGATTTGGTGATGCAGTTGGTCCAATAAATTGCACTTCACCGGTATTGATCGTTAGGGTCTGCCCCATAAACTTATAGGTACCTTTATTGACTCTAATATCGCCAAACAACATCGGTGGTTTAAATGCTTGTTGCTGAAGTACAAGGTCACCTTCTAGCTTACCCTTGAGGCCCATGCCATCAATAGTGAGGTTTTTACCTACATTGATATTTAAGTCGGCTGTGATGGCGTAAGGGCTGGTTTTAACCGTTTGTTGAGACACTGAATCATTGAATACCACATCATTTGATACGGCTATGCCTCCTTCAGCCAATGGGGTGATTTTTATTTGTCCTGAGGGAACATTCACTTTGCCTTTTATTGCGAACAGTTGGTCATCAAAGGTCATATTAATATCTGGAGAGACATTTAAGATTGCCATTGGCGGTTGAATAACCGCTAAGTTACTGCCTTTAATGTCAATATCACCACTAAATTTACCTTGTGGCCACGCTAGGGTACCTTGGGTGGTGACTTGGCCATCTCCCATATGCCACTGGCCATTGAGCTGCCCTTGCTGACCTTCAAGTGAGAGTGATAAATAGAGTTTATCAATTAATGTAGGGTTAGTTGATAAGGCCAATGCTGCATCATTGAGTTTAATATTACCTGATAGACTAGGGTCCATAAGGGTACCGGATAACATTAATCGGCTCGATAGCATGCCTTCTAAGGTTTCAAGTCTTGGGAAAAATTCTCCAAAGGGAGCGAGATTGAGCTCATTCACATTAATCGTTCCTTGTAAGGTACGATCGGGAGTGATATTAACACTTAGCTGACTTTGCCAACTGGCGATTCCGGATGAATCGAAACTTAATGAACTGGTCACTTTTTTCTCATCAAGTGACGCTTGTAATAGCAGCTGCTGATAGTCGATGCTAATGGTGTTGTTTTTAGTACGGCTTAGCTTAATATTACCGGGTAGGAGTGTAAATTGAAGATTGGCCGTAGGCTTTTTAGCTTTAGCCCAATTAACTTGACTGGTTAACGCTGCTTCACCGCTCCAGTTGATTTTTTTAGATAAAATGGGCTCCAAGGTTTTACCTGGGTTACCCGTAAGCGTGATATTGGCTTGGCCAGTGTGGCCCAAATTAACATCATTGATCAAACATAGTTTATTGTGTGGGTGCACTAAACAGAAGCTGCTGATGCTACCTCTATGGTTAAGTTGATCCCAGTTTGCTGTAATGGGTTTATCTTGTTGCCATTGTCCAAGGACATTACTGATACTGAACTCGGTTAAGGTGGCATTAAATTGTTGTTTATCAATATTGCTACTACTGCTAATTTGAGTATTGACGACCAAATCACCTTGAGTATTCAGTTTACTTTGCTGTTTGCTTTGGTTGCCTTCACTGATAAAAGAAATATCTGTCAGTTTATAGCTACTCCATACAAGATTGTTATTATGCAGTTCTATTCGATATTGGTGTTGTAAATAAGGACGATAGTTAGCGAGTAAATTGAGGTTATCAATTTTACTACCTTGGTAGCTCAACTTGTTAATTTGTGCGTTCACATCAACGATAGGGTCTGCACTATTGCCGCTGACATCTACTTTAGCGAAGATACTACCGCGAGCGCCTGTTAGCCACTGGCTGACATCTGGCACACTCAGTTCAGCATTGATGTCCCAGATTTGATCCGCTTGACCGTTGACGATTAACTGAGCACCAAGAGCATTGGCTTGTAAGTTCGACGCGTTAACTGCAAAATCTTGATTTAATGAAATATCGCCCTGTAAATTCAATGGATAACCATTTAAACGTCCTGTTAAATTAGCCTGTTCAATTGCCACTTGCCATTGTTTATCCGCAAGGCTGCCCGAACTATTAAAATGGCCGCTGAATTTACTTTTGACTGGATTTTGCTGATTAATATAATCAATGTATTGCAACTGGATATTGTCGCTAAGCACCTTAGCTTGCCATGTTATGTTATCTTGATATGACAGCTCTCCCGTTAGCTCCACATTGCCAGCCAGCGACTGTACCTCCAGCTTATTAACCGTCAGTTTTTGCTTAACGTTAACAATATCAGCACTTACCGTTAAAGGTGGATGGTAAGGCGTGGTGATTTGCCCTTCAAACTGTGCCAATTGATCTTTACTATCACCTTTGCTGGTAAAACGGCTAATGTTGCTGGTGTACAAGGGGTTACTCAGTGGCCACTGTAAAGCTGCGTCGGTCAGTGTTACTTGGTAGTCAAGCGCAGGAGACGTGAGATCAACCTTAGCAGTAAGGTTAAAATGGCTATCACCCTTAGCAATGGCGTTGATGTGTAACTGGCTTAAGTCTTCGCTAAGTTCAAGGCTAAGTTGTTGCTGTTTAAGCCCCGGTAATTCAGGCAGATTATCGACATTTGCTGTTAGTGTTAATGCGAGCGGATAGCGGTCATGCAAAGCAATGTCACCACTAACACTGACATTACCATCATCATGCTGAATGTCGAGTTGGCTTATTCCAAGTTCAAATTGACGAAAACTGGCCGCTAATGCGATATGGCTAAAATGATCAGTTCGTTCACCCAATTTGAGCTGACTGTCTGTTGCATTAAATTGCCTAATATCAATAGGAAAAGGCATAAACACTTGTGGTAAATTCGCCAGTGGCCATGCTGCCGCTTTTGCATCAACCGTTTGTGAAGTTTGTTTACTCTCCACTGGAACATTGATTGGCTTGGTTGATGCTGGTGCAGAAGGGATATCAACTATCAGGCCTTGGCTGGTAAATGATTCAACCATCAGGCCTGCGCTGTTCCAAATAGCTTGAGTCGACAGCTCATCGGCATGAAATGTCATGCTATTGACCGCAATATCAACCTGGGTTAATTTTGCTTGGCTGAGGCTAATGTTTATCGGTAATTCAAACTCAGTAAAAGGGGCTGGTAACTCAGTGGATTTATCCGCATCTTTTGCAGCAGGAATATTATCACTGACAATGTTCACTCCTATGCTCGAAGCCATTAGGTTTGTCACACACAACTGTTTATTCATCAGGCAGGTTGGCACCCATTCCAATGTTACATTTTGAGCATTAACGCTAATGTCAGGCATTGACCATGAGATGCTATGAAGGGTGAGATCGCCATTTAAGGTGCCAGAAGCGTATTCAACTTCAACATCACTGACCAATTGGTTAACCAAGAACACCGCTGTTTTGCTGCCAAATGGCGTGCCTATGAGGACGGCAAACAACATCAATAATGCTAAAGGTACATAAATTAAGATCCGAGTATAAAACTTAATTTGGCGCCAAATGCGTGCAGGTAAGCTAGTTGCACGGTTAGTTTTGGTATTATTATTGGCAGCGGTCGCTTGTGGCTGCTGACCTTGCTCAGAATGCTCATCTGTCATAAATCAGTCCCCATGGTTAAATGGAAACGAAACGAGCGTGCAACAGTCTCAGTTTCTTTTAAGCCAAACCCTAAGTCCATT
Source organism: Shewanella sp. 5S214 (assembly GCF_041439795.1). Lineage (NCBI taxonomy): Bacteria > Pseudomonadati > Pseudomonadota > Gammaproteobacteria > Alteromonadales > Shewanellaceae > Shewanella > Shewanella sp. 5S214. Next base: position 186,473 of record NZ_JBGOOV010000006.1, on the reverse strand, counting down.
CGGATTGGACCAATCGGTGATATCCAGTGTAAACCTCCACCAACCGATACCACAGGTTCAAACTTCTGTGTATCAAAGGCATTACCCGCATCGACAAAGGTAGCAACGCGCCAAGTAGGGGTGAGATAGTACTGATATTCTACGCTGCCGACGGCCAAGAAACGGCCACCAACCACTTGTCTCGATAAGCCGCCTTCACTGTTGGTGTAGTCAATATAGGGCCCTAATTCTTGGTAACTGTAACCCCGTATACTTTGGTCGCCACCAGCAAAATAACGCAGTGATGGGGGAATGTTGGCAATATCGTTATCATTTGCAATATTGGCACCTAAGTCAACGCGAGCAACAAATCGATGCTTATCAAATAAGGTTTCTATCCATTTAAATCGTGCTTGTAAGCGAGTGAGACGAATAGTCGATCCTACAGATGGATCTGCATATTCAATGCTGTATGTTTGACGATAGCCAGATTTAGGATCGAGGGTATTGTCACCTCGAACCGTTTTGGTGAGGTTGTAACCTAATAAATAAAATCGCGGATCGTAATCTGTATCGAGTTGATTATAAAACTCTCTTGTGGATTCAAGGGAATAACCATGCAGCCAATTACTTTTGGACCGTCGTTGACGCGTTAAGCCAATAATGTATTTTTCAGACTCTAACTGGCCAGTATTATTAAATTGACGGTTATCTGGATCATAATCTTGAGTGACACCATAGGTGTCGCGTAATAATCCTAGTTTTATTTTTAGTTGATCATCTAAAGGATGCGTTAATGGAATCGTATAGGTAGTTAAAATTTTCGGCCGTTCAGGCGACCACTCCATACTGGTTTCTTGATAATGCCCATAGCGGTTTATTTGTGGGGTACGCCAAGTCACTCGCACGCGAGGATCGATACTTTTTTCGGTACTATTACCAATATCAGCACCTAAACCGACCTCAATAAGATGGCTAGGACGAGGACTTAGTTCAACTTTAATTGGCACAACACCAGTTTCAATCTTGTCTAATTGAGGCAATACTTTGATATTACTAAAGTAACCAGTATCTAACAAATTACGATTAAACTCAGTCAAAAGTTGCGTGGCATAAGGCGCATCAGCACCAAAAGGGATTAATGCTTCGACAATATCGTCATTAAGCGTTGAACCTTCAAAGTCAACATCACCAAATAAATATCGCTTACCTGAATCAAATTCGAGGTTAATTTGGGCGCTATTTAAGTCACGATTAATGCTGATTTCTGATTTTGTGTATTGACCATCAAAATATCCTCTTGCCATTGCCAGAGTGACTAATTGTGATTTAATTGAATCGTAAACCCCGTGGTTTAAGGTGTCACCAGGTTTGATTTTTAGGCTATTAAGCCATAGCGAAAAAGTATTGTCTTCAAGCATCTCTCCCTGAAAATGAATATCAACCCACTGAATAATCACTGGTTCCCCAAGGGTGATATCGAGCTTTAGCTCCCAAGGCCCATTATCTTTTTCGTTAACGTCAATATCTAAAATAGCGTGATAGTAGCCCATAGATTCAAGCGCATCATGGGTGTTATCGTCAACTGTGAATAAAAAAGCTCGGCGTTGAACATCATTATCTGGCAAGGTACCTAAGTGAGCTGAAATATTATTTTCAATTTGTTTGTTAACGCCATTAACGTTAATCGTTAGCCAATTATTATCAGCCAGCACAAAGCCTGACATCAATAAGGTCAACGAAAGTAATAGAAACTGACTAAATTTAAGGCGTTTTGTCGGCAAATTAAGCTAATTTTTCCAAAAGTGATCATGATGACTATTGTCGCTACAAAGTCTAAAAGTCGCAAGGATATGATTGAAATTACAACCACAAATGGTTACAAAGATAAACCACTTTCAAGGACTTGCCTAACATGAATAAATTATATTTAACGATTGCAGTGTGTTTATGCTTAACCGCAAATATCTGTGCAGCCACAGATGATAAGCCTTTTTCAATTGCCATCCATGGCGGCGCGGGAACCATTTCTGCTGCCAGTTTAAGTCCTCAACAAGAAAAAGCTATTCGCGATAAACTCAAACAGGCTGTTGATACAGGCTATAAGGTGCTAGATAAAGGCGGTAATAGTCTTGATGCGGTTCAAGCGGCAATTAATGTGTTAGAAAATAGTCCATTTTTTAATGCTGGTGTTGGCGCGGTTTATACTTTTGACGGCGGCCATGAGCTAGATGCCTCGGTAATGGATGGTAACACAATGAATGCTGGAGCCGTTGCGGGGATTAAACACATTAAAAACCCAATTGATTTAGCTCGAAAAGTGATGGAGAAATCACCTCATGTGATGCTATATGGCCAAGGAGCAGAGGAGTTTGCATTAACGCAACAATTTAGGTTGGTGTCTAATAGCCATTTCGACACGCCTCATCGTTATGCACAATTGCTGGATGCCAAAGCGAGCATCATTGAAGCTGAGCGCGTAAATGGTGGTGATCACCAGGCGTCAGTTGCCCAGTTACCTGCCAACTACAAATACGGCACAGTCGGCGCAGTGGCGCTTGATAAACAAGGCAACCTTGCCGCCGGAACATCAACTGGAGGCATGACGGCAAAACGTTTTGGCCGCATTGGTGACTCACCGGTTATTGGTGCTGGAACCTATGCTGAAAATGGTGTTTGCGCCATATCAGCGACGGGTCATGGCGAATATTTTATTCGCTATCAAGTGGCAGGCGACATATGCGCTAAAGTCAAATACCAACAGAAATCGATTATTCAAGCGGCCGATGAGGTCATCAATCAACGCTTGCTCTCGGCAGGGGGAACTGGAGGAGTGATAGCGATTGATCAACGTGGCAATATCGCGACACCATTTAATACCGAAGGGATGTATCGCGCCACACGAAGTAAAGGCCAAGTTGCAACCGTTATGATTTGGCGTGACAAGTAAGTATTACTGCGCTGAATAGACTTAGGTTTATCAAATAGATTCATCAAGTCAGTTCATGACGTGGTTAATGCAGTGGGCTAATACCATTGATTAGTAAACCGATTAGTGCAATCGGTTATATTTTCTATCTCCTGAGCCATTATTGACTAAACTTAATCAAGTTAGTACCCGAGAGTTGATTCCTTATGAATTGCTTGACGGGGTTTATTAAACACGTAGCCAATTAGCGTGTAATAGGGGGCAATATGGATTCAATAAAAATTAAAGATTATATGGATAAGCATCCAGTATTATTAACTGCAGATATGTCACTGGCTATTGCGGTTGAAAAACTACTCGCCAGTAATAAAAATGGTGCTCCGGTTGTTGATCATATCGGTCAATTAGTGGGCTTTCTATCTCAACAAGATTGTTTATCTGTGATGCTAAAAAGCAGTTACCATTGCGATATGACCAGTACAGTAAAAGATTGCATGAAAAGCCCTGTATTGTCGGTGACGCCCGATGAAAGTATATTGGAATTAGCGGATCAAATGTTAGGCGCTAAACCGAAGATTTATCCTGTAGTGAGTGCAGGAAAAGTCATTGGAACGATTAATCGGACGAATGTACTTAAGGCGATGAATATTTATATGCAACAGTGTTACTTATCTCCAATATAACAATCGTTGAAATCAATACCATTCTGCTGTTTTCCTTGCTAGGATCGCTTTTTTTGATGTAAGCAAGGGAATCAGATTTGAATTCGGACCTTCACCCGCTATCTAAGGCGTATCTCAATCTTTGTTATCAAACCGATGCCGCTAAAATTCGACGTCGTTTGTATCGTGTCAATAAAGAAGCCGAGTCTGAAAAAAAATCCCAAACGTTAGCGCAGTTAACTGAAGCTGCGCAGCAAGCCTATGCCAAAGCGCAGTTGCGCTTACAGTCTCGACCGGTTATTCATTACCCAGACGAACTGCCTGTGTCACAAAAACGTGATGATATCGCTTCTGCCATTGCCAATAACCAAGTGGTCATTGTCGCGGGTGAGACGGGATCGGGTAAAACGACTCAGTTACCTAAAATTTGTCTTGAACTTGGCTTAGGCACTCGTGGCTTAATTGGCCATACTCAACCTCGTCGTCTAGCCGCCCGTAGTGTTGCCAACCGTATTGCTGATGAACTTAATAGCCCTTTAGGTGATATTGTTGGTTTTAAAGTTCGCTTTGCAGATGCTCTGAGCGACAACAGTTATATCAAACTGATGACCGATGGTATTTTGTTAGCGGAACTCACTTCTGACCGATTTTTAAACCAGTACGATGCGATTATTATCGATGAAGCGCATGAACGCAGTTTAAACATTGATTTTATTTTAGGGTACCTAAAGCAAGTATTAAAAAAACGTCCTGATTTAAAAGTCATTATTACTTCCGCAACCATCGATGTAGACCGTTTCTCAAAACATTTCAATAATGCGCCAGTTATTGAAGTATCAGGGCGCACCTTTGACGTTGAAACGCGTTACCGTCCTTTAGTTCGCGATAGCGATGAAGATTTAGATGTCAGCGATGGTATTTTTGCTGCTGTTGAAGAGCTCATGGCGGCAGGGCCCGGCGACATTTTAATTTTTATGAATGGTGAGCGCGAGATCCGTGATACAGCTGATTTACTCAATAAACAGCAATATCGCGATACTGAAGTGTTACCACTATATGCGCGCCTTTCTTACGGTGAGCAATCTAAAGTGTTTAAAAGTCACATTGGTAGGCGCATTGTACTGGCCACTAACGTTGCTGAAACCTCATTAACTGTTCCAGGGATCCGTTATGTTATCGATCCCGGAACCGCCCGTATAAGCCGATATAGTTACCGGACTAAAGTACAACGTTTGCCGATAGAACCTATTTCCCAAGCCAGTGCCAATCAACGTCAAGGCCGTTGCGGTCGCGTAGGCCCTGGTATTTGTATTCGACTTTACGATGAAATGGATTTTATTCAGCGCCCGGAATTTACCGATCCTGAAATTTTGCGGACTAATCTTGCCTCGGTGATTTTACACATGTTGGCGATTGGTTTGGGTGACATTGGCGGATTTCCATTTATTCAGCCACCGGATCAAAAACATATTCGTGATGGTTTTTTATTGCTTGAAGAGTTACAAGCAGTGAAGAAATCAGGTAATGATTTAGTGTTAACCCCGTTGGGCAAAGATTTAGCTAAAATTCCACTTGATCCTCGTTTAGCTCGAATGGTTATTGAAGCGAACAAATTAGGCTGTTTGCATGAAGCATTAGTGATTACCTCTGGTTTATCTATCCAAGATCCGCGTGAACGTCCTGTGGATAAAAAACAAGCCGCTGATGAATGTCATCGTCGCTATGCCGATAAAGACTCTGATTTTGCCAGTTGGGTTAAGTTATGGGACCACGTTAAAGATCAAAAGCATGAGTTGTCAGCCAGTCAGTTTAGAAAACAATGTCGCGATGAATATCTCGCCTATTTACGCGTGCGTGAATGGCAAGATTTATATACTCAAGTGAAACAAGCTGTTCATGAATTGAAATGGCGTATTAATGACAGTGCAGCCAGTTATGAGCAGTTACATCGAGCATTATTATCAGGCTTGTTAAGTCATGTTGGTTTTAAAGGCGAGAACAACGAGTATCTAGGGGCACGTAACCGTAAGTTCTTTGTTTTTCCGGGTTCACCTTTAGCCAAAAAAGGTCCTAAGTGGATTATGGCCGCAGAGTTGACTGAAACGTCACGATTGTTTGCCCGTTGTTGCGCAAAAATTGATCCTGAATGGTTGGAATCGCTTGCGAGCCATTTAGTGAAAAAGAATTATCTTGAACCGCATTTTGAAGCTAAAGCAGCAAGTGTTATCGCACTTGAGAACCAAGTGCTTTATGGCTTAACTATCGTTAATCGCCGTCGAGTGCAATATGGGCCTATTGAGCCTATTGAAGCTCGAGAGATTTTTATTCGTAGCGCCTTAGCAGAAGGGCAGTTACAGACTAAAGAGGCTTTTTTTGTAAATAACCAGCAGCTACTCAATGACATTGAAACACTAGAGCACAAGTCTCGTCGTCGAGATATTTTAGTCGATGAGCAAGTGCTGGTGGATTTTTATGAACCCTTGATCCCTGCAGGTATTTTTAACGGGCCGTTGTTTTTTGCGTGGTGGAAAAAAGCTCGCCAACAAACCCCTGATTTACTTGATTACAGCCAAGCCTTGTTAATGCAGCGAAGTGCCGAGCATATATCGGCGCTTGATTTCCCTGATATATGGCACAAAGGGAATTTAGCCTTAACTGTGAGCTATCATTTTGAACCTGCTAGCGCTGATGACGGAGTCTCTGTACATATTCCTGTTGCACTGATCAACCAAATTGACGACAGTGATTTTGATTGGCTTGTACCGGGATTACGACAAGAGAAACTCATTGCGTTGATCAAGTCACTGCCGAAAAATTTACGCCGTAATTTTGTGCCTGCTCCAGACTATGCCCGAGCATGTTATCAAGCGATGAAACCGTTTGAGTTATCGATGCTCGATTCTATGTGTAAACAGTTACTGCGCATGAGTGGCGTGCGCATATCGGCTGATGATTTTGATTTAACGCAACTAACAGAACATCTTAAGATGAACTTTAAGATTGAAGATGATCAAAGTCGTTTAGTCGCCCAAGGCCGTGATTTAGAAGCGTTAAAAGGTCAGTTACAAGGGGTAGTAGCCAAAGCCATTCGTAAAGTGGCTGATAAAGGCATTGAACAACAAGCTTTAACTAGCTGGTCGTTTGGTGATTTACCGGTTCAATATCAGCAGCGTAAAGGCAATTACGAAGTAAAAGCGTATCCTGCCTTAATAGACAATAAAACGGATGTGGCGATCAAGCTATTTGATGATGAACACGAAGCTAAGCGCCATCATCGAGTAGGCCTGCGTCGGTTGTTATTGATTAATATCCCTTCGCCAGTGAAGCACTTACAGCAAGCATTACCTAATAAAGCTAAGCTTGCAATGTACTTTAATCCCTTCGGCCAAGTGCAGATATTAATTGAAGATATTATTAATGCCGCGGTGCAGCAGTTATTGGATAAAAAGCAACTCGATATTCGCAATGAACAGCAGTTCGAGCAAGCAAAAGATTGGGTTCGCCAAGAGCTTAACCCAACTGCTGAGCAAATAGCATTAAATGTTGAGCAAATATTAACTATTTATCAACGTGTTAAGAAGCGTTTAAAAGGTAAAATTAGCCTGGATATTGCCTTTGCGATGAGTGATATTCAAACTCAGCTTGATAGTCTGGTTTATAAAGGCTTTGTTGAGGATTGTGGTTGGCAACGCTTAACCGATGTGAGCCGTTATCTCAGAGCCATTGAAAATAGACTCAATAAGCTACCTGTTGACCCAACACGCGATCGATTACACATGCATAGCATTGCTAAAGTACAAGAGGCGTTAACGGCGCAATTAGCTAAAGTGCCACGTTCACAAGCAATACCTGAAGCATTGATTGAAGCTCGCTGGATGATTGAGGAGTATCGAGTATCATGTTTTGCCCAAGTGCTAGGCACTGCTTATCCTATTTCAGAAAAGCGAGTATTGAACCATATTAGCCAAATATAATTGTTGAGAATAATATTATCGCCGATGCCATGCATCGGCTTTTTTATGTAAAACTGAAAGTGTTTCATTTATTTTTGCTAAAAATGGGGTTTTTATAGGTTACATCAATAAAAAAACCTACAAAACTGAAAGTTTTTCGTAATTTTGGTTTGATTGTGATCTGACTATTGTTATACTCCACGGCATGAAGAATGTGATTGTCAGTCTTCTCTCTGTAAGGCAAATGTCATCCCCTCAGCATTAACAAGATGTTGTCTATATTAAAGATTTATCATCTTGTTGCTGTAAATAAAAAGACAGGCCTACACCTACAAAACGACCTAAAAGATTGGAGTTATTATGGAAGTTCATGAATACGAAAATGCTTACTATCAAGTGAAAGATGACGTGTTAGAGTCTTTACCTTCTGACGAAGAATAAGACGATTGAACGAGCATATTGATGTACTGACACTTGGTTCACTACATTAAAAAAACTCCGACACTAAAAACAAAAATAGCAGCCTAGGCTGCTATTTTTATTACTGATTACACTACTTTAATATGGCTAAGCATTTATTGAATGACAATTTAATAGCTATTCTATCCAATAGTGCAATGAAGCGAAGACAATACTTAAGCCTATTCAATATCAACCTTCAATACGACCTTTTTCAGTTAATATTTCAACAATAACCCAAGTATTACCTATTTTATGCAGACGAATAGTTCGATCGTCAATCCAATCTCTGCCACCTTTCAATCCTTGCATTTTAACCACTACTGTTACGTCATCGGTGAATTTACGGAAGAAATCGATATCAATCTCATCGATAGACATAGTTACTTGCTTCATGGATAAGCCTAAGACATGTCGTTGTACCGCAGATGCAATATGGTAGTGATCCATGATCTCTTGGATATCAGCAGAGACAAACTTCTTTGCTTTATCTACATCACGATCAACGTAAATTGCTTCGAAGAAGCCCAAGGATACTTGTTCTGGCGTGAGTTGGGCTTCGCCAAACTCATCTGATTGACCACAGGCACTGAGAATGAGTAGCAGGAAAAAAGGTAAAATTCTTATCAAATTCATATTTAACATCATATTCTAATACAGTTGTTTTTATAATTTTAACCAGTATCTCGATTTATGTCATGGCTTACAAGGATAGGAGTGATATAAACCATCCTTTTATAGATCGCCATCATGTTAACCATTGCTTACCGGGACGAATAAGTGAGATTTTGTATATTGGAAATATAGAAGCAGATAATAAATGAGTGGATAAACTATTATTTGTTCAATTGACAACATAAGAGAGTATTTTTGATCTTAATGGCTTGACGCGCTCTATATGACATGTCATAAATCAATATAGTAACGTTACGCGAGTTATATACACCCAGCTATGCCGTATCAGCGTACAGATGAATTATTACTTATTAATGCAGTAATAATAACGGATTTAAATGTTATCCACAGAATCTGTGGACAACTTTGTTGACGAATGTTGTTTATATCACTAAGCCTTTGTATTAAGTGATGTTTTGTGTGTGGTTAAAAAGTAACGACGACTTTACTTAAAATCAATTTCGCCTATAAAAAAAGCCTCATAACGAGGCTTTTTTTATAGCAAAATTAAAGCAAGACCATCACCATTTCTTTTTCGGTTGAAATAGCATATCAAGATCATCACCTTCTTTTTTCTGTTTTGGTGCACTTGGTTCACTATGCTTTTGAGCACCCATTATTTCATCGAGTAGTTGCTTGGCTTCATCGACTTTACGAGCAATAAAAGGATCATTCGGAGTTTGTCCCTTGATCGTGTGCAAAGTGTTTAAAGCTTTAGTGACCATCTGTTTACTTGAACCGTACTGTTTCATAAAGCAAGCGGCACGTGCTCGAGTAATCATAGATTCAACATTAATTCTTAATTGAAGGTTATCAATACGCATTTCTTCTTGACTAAAAATAGACGGATCAACTTTTCCCTTGTTATGTTCGGCTCGTAAAATCGCTTTAAGCTTTTTGAGTGTTTTGACTAACTCTAAAACTTGTCTGTCATTATCAGGTAGGCGGAAGCCCTCAATCGCAGGGACTTGGCTTGCTGAGCTAGATACACTAGATACTTGTGCTTTTATGTCGTTTAAGCGACGTTCGTAATCAGATTTTAATTGCCCTGATGCATGTAATAATGACTGTTCTAAAGCATCTTGAATGCGGCGATAAAGGATTAACATGATATGGCTAGAAGATGGTGTCATACCTGTGTTAGATAAGACGGCATCGGTTTCATCTATGATGGCGCGCTGACGAGCAATTTCTATGCGACGCTCGGCTTCTGCACGCTCTTTTTGTTGTTGGACAATACTAAAGCCAATAATTAGCAGTAACAGTGCACCAATAAGAATTAATACCAAAATTAAGGACATAAAGGTTCCATTTTATCTTTCATATCACATGGTAAGTATAGCCAAACAACGATGGCTAGAAGTAAATTTGATGTTGGAATAAGCTGTGCTAATAAAATTTCATCAAAAAGATTCTATATCTTAGCGTATGTTATCGCGGCTGTCGTTGAATAATAAGTCGTTTTGTTGATAAATCATTAAACAGACTAACCAAGATGTTTATAAAAAGCTAAGTCGATTCAATAACCGCTATTTTTACTTGCTCGTTATTCCTATTTATATTACATTTCAAGTGTCATATAACGTTTTATTATAGTTGAACAATTGTTCTTGTTATGTAAAACAACGACCGATTTTTTCTTATTTGCATATTTGCTGATGAGTGCCGGTTAAATCAAGGATAAAACCATGAAGCTGCAACAACTTAGATATATTGCAGAGGTTGTTAAACACAACCTAAATGTGTCATCAACGGCTGAGAATCTCTATACTTCACAACCCGGTATTAGTAAGCAAGTTAGAATGCTAGAAGATGAATTAGGCATTCAAATATTTGGTCGAAGTGGTAAACATTTGACTCACGTGACCCCTGCAGGTCAGCAAGTTATTGATATTGCAAATGATATACTTGGCAAAGTCGATAGTATTAAGAAGGTGTCTGAAGAATATACCAAGCCCAATCAGGGGGAATTGAATATTGCTACGACAGATACACAAGCTCGCTATGCTCTGCCACAAATAATTCGTGAGTTCATTAAACGATATCCAAAAGTTAATTTACATATGCATCAGGGCACGCCTTCGCAAATTAGTGAGCAAGCAGTCAGAGGCGATGCGGACTTTGCCATCGCGACAGAAGCGATGCATCTATATACCGATCTCATTATGTTGCCTTGTTACCATTGGAATCGTTCAATTGTCGTCACACGGGATCACCCGCTAGCTTCTCAATCGGCAAAAATCAGTATCGAAGACTTAGCGACGTTTCCATTGGTCACTTATGTGTTTGGTTTTGATAAAGCATCTGAAATTGAAAAGTCGTTTAAGCGTGCAGATCTTGATCCGCGCGTGGTGTTTAGTGCAACCAGTGCTGACGTCCTTAAGACTTATGTTCGTTTGGGGCTTGGTGTAGGGGTGATTGCTTCAATGGCAATTGATCCAGCGGTTGATAAAGATTTAGTGGCAATTGATGCAAGTCATCTGTTTGCCCATAGTACAACCAAAATAGGCTTTAGACGTGGTAGCTTTTTACGAAGCTATATGTATGATTTTATGCGTCATTTTGCACCGCATTTAACCCGAGATGTTGTTGAAAAAGCCGTGGCTCTTCGTGACCAACAATTGATTGATGAAATGTTTTCTAATATTGACCTACCAGTACGTTAGTACTTAATATCATTTTTGTTTGTTACATAAAAAACCTCGCATGTCAGCGAGGTTTTTTTATGAGCAGCATGTTAAAAGCTGAGTGACAGATTAGTCCGGCGCATACCCTGATTCACCGATTAATAGGCCATCTAAATAAGCTTTACCATCAGTCATAGTCAAACGACCCAGACTGAACCATTTTACCACCAGTGGATAAATAGCATGTTCTTGTTCGTGAACACGCTCTGCTAATGTTTCAGCATCATCTTCTGGGTAAATCGGCACTTTAGCTTGCAATATAGCAGGTCCAGCATCGAGTTCTGGTATCACAAAATGTACACTGGCGCCGTGTTCGGTATCGCCAGCATCAATGGCACGCTGATGCGTGTGTAATCCTGGATATTTAGGCAATAACGATGGATGGATGTTAATCATCTTTCCAAGGAAATGGCTAACAAAATCATCAGTTAAAATACGCATAAATCCGGCTAGAACGATCAGGTCTGGCTGATACTTTTCTATTGCCTTTAATAAACGCGCATCATATTCACTGCGTATTTCATTGGCATAAGGAATAACACAACTGGTATCAATTTCGCTTTGATGGGCGCGTATTAATCCATAAGCATCCGGCTTGTTACTGATCACTCCAACAATGTTAGCTTTTAAATTATCATCACAACCATCAATGATAGCTTGAAGATTACTGCCATTACCGGAAATCAGTACCACAACACGACAGCTTTGGCTCATTAGATGATCTCCACTTGCTCTTCGTCACCTTGACGAGAAGCAATTTCACCTATTAACCAAGCATTTTCGCCTTCGGCGGTTAATAATGCTAATGCGGCATCGACTTTATCTGCTGGTAGTGCAATCACCATACCGACACCACAGTTAAATGTTAGGAACATTTCGTGTTGTGCAATATTGCCGTTTGTCATTAGCCAATCAAACACCACTGGCCACTGCCAAGAGTCACCTTTGACGACAGCTTTGCAATCATCAGGCAGCACGCGTGGGATATTTTCCCAGAATCCACCACCGGTAATGTGTGCCATTGCATGAATGTCTGATTGTTCAATCAGCTTCAATAAAGGCTTAACATAAATTCTTGTTGGTTCAAGTAAATGGTCTATTAATGGCTTACCAGCAAGATCTTGCTGCGGGTCTGCTTGACTCACTTCTAATACTTTGCGGATTAACGAGTAACCATTTGAATGAGGACCACTAGAACCTAGAGCGATAAGTGAGTCACCCGCTTTGACTTTGGTACCATCAATGATGTCTGCTTTTTCAACAACACCAACACAAAATCCAGCTAGATCGTAATCTTCGCCTTCATACATGCCTGGCATTTCAGCAGTTTCGCCACCAATTAAAGCACAACCTGATTGGAAACAACCTTCAGCGATACCTGTAACAACAGAGGTAGCTGTTTCAACGTCAAGCTTACCTGTTGCATAATAATCGAGGAAGAAAAGTGGCTCAGCACCAGAAACAATCAGATCGTTGACACACATGGCAACTAAATCAACACCCACGGTGTCATGCTTTTTGTAATCAATAGCTAATCTTAATTTAGTGCCAACACCATCTGTGCCGGAAACCAGTACAGGGTGTTTATATTTAGTTGGTAATTCGCATAATGCGCCAAAACCACCTAAATTGCCCATAACTTCTGGACGGCGAGTGCGTTTTACCGCAGATTTAATGTTGTTTACTAACGCATTACCTGCATCGATATCAACGCCGGCGTCTTTGTAACTTAGGGGGGTTGGAGTGGTCACGGAGGATCCTCTAGGGTACATCGTTTTATGGAATTTTATGCGCCGATATTCTACCAGTTTGTCGTGCGAGTCGGAAGCCATCTTTTTACTTTATCCTATAAAGAAAACGATGATTTGCCTATTTTTTATTGGTTTAGCTCACGATTTACAGCAATTTTGAAACTTTATGTTTTATAGAGAGGATAAATCGTCTAACATTTATCAAATTTGCCTGAAATAGTCAGAAATCTAGGAGAAATAAATGAAAGTCGTTGAAGTAAAGCATCCTCTGGTTCGTCATAAAGTCGGTTTGATGCGTGAAGCAGATATCAGCACCAAACGATTTCGCGAACTTGCCACTGAAGTTGGCAGTTTATTAACCTATGAAGCAACAGCTGATTTTGAAACTGAAACGGTTACCATAGAGGGGTGGAATGGCCCTGTTACTATTGATCAACTTAAAGGTAAGAAAGTCACTGTCGTGCCTATTTTACGTGCGGGTTTAGGAATGATGGATGGTGTGCTTGAGCATCTACCTAGTGCTCGTATTTCTGTTGTCGGTATTTATCGTGATGAAGAAACATTACAGCCCGTGCCTTACTTTGAAAAAATAGTCAGTAATGTTGAAGAACGCATCGCATTAGTGGTTGACCCTATGTTAGCCACCGGTGGTTCGATGATTGCGACTATCGATTTACTGAAAAAACGTGGCTGTACTTCGATCAAAGCACTGGTTTTGGTTGCCGCGCCAGAAGGTATCAAAGCGCTTGAACTTGCGCATCCTGATATTGAACTTTATACCGCAGCAATTGATGATTGTTTAAACGAACAAGGTTATATTTTGCCTGGTTTAGGTGATGCTGGTGACAAGATATTCGGTACTAAGTAATATTAACTGAGTGATTTTTGTGCTCAATGTTAAAGCCCATTGTTAGATGGCTTGATGCTTTAATACCAGACAATAAAAAACGGGAGCCTTAGTTAGGCTCCCGTTTTTTACTATATCAAGACAGCTCGTCAGTATTTAGCCTATTTTACAATACCATCGCTGCAATCCAGCCAAATATCAGTAATGGGATATTGTAATGAATAAACGTTGGGATAACGCTGTCTCGAATATGGTCATGTTGCCCATCGGCATTGAGACCAGCAGTGGGGCCCAGAGTGGAATCCGATGCTGGTGATCCTGCGTCACCAAGTGCGGCCGCTGTGCCGACGAGTGCAATGGTTGCCGCAATCGAGAAACCAAAACTGAGAGCTAATGGCACATAAATGGTGGCGATAATAGGAATCGTTGAGAATGAAGAGCCAATTCCCATTGTAATTAACAGTCCAACAATCAGCATCAATAGCGCAGCTAATGCCTTGTTGTCACCAATGATGTCACCTAAAGAGGTTACCAGTGTGCTAACTTCACCAGTTGATTTAACTACTGCTGCAAAGCCTGCAGCTGCAATCATAATAAAGCCAATATTAGCCATCATGTGCACACCCTGATTAAACAAGTCTTTGCTGACTTCGTGCTTGATTATTCCTGAAAACCGAAAAATGATAAATCCACTTAATGCGCCAAATATCATCGAGTCAGTTTGTAATTGAACAATTAGCGTCGCCAAAATGGCAGAGAGTGAGACCAACAAACTTTTTCGACTAATGGTGGTTGAAATACTGTCACTGATCACAGGTTGTTCAATCATGTATTCTCTAGGTTTGCGATAACTAATAAATATCGCCGTAAGCAGACCAACAACCATACCTATTGCTGGCAGTAACATTGCCTTAGGTATTTGTTCAGCTACTGCATTTAAGCCATTAGTGTTTAAATTTGCTAACAGGATGTCATTGAGGAAAATGCCACCAAAACCGATAGGTAATATCATATAAGTGGTGACCAAACCGAATGTCAGAATACAGGCAATAAGACGTCGGTCGATATGGAGCTTAGAAATCACATGCAATAGTGGCGGAATAAGGATAGGAATAAAGGCGATATGAATAGGCAAAATATTTTGCGATGATATTGCCATTAACAGTATCGTGATCAATAACAACCACCGTACAACTTGGGTATTACCACTATTAGGTTCTTTACCCAGTTTTTTTATAATTGAATGAGAAATTAACGTTGTTAAGCCTGAATGCGATAATGCTGCGGCGAAGGCACCGAGTAATGCATAACTTAATGCGATTTGAGCGCCGCCGCCTAAGCCGTCATTAAATGCTGCTATTGTTTGATGAATATCTAATCCACCAACGATACCTGCGACAACAGCACTAATGGTCAATGACACCACAACGTTAATTCGAATAAAGCTTAAAAACAACATTAAGCAAACCGCGATGACAACCGCATTCATAATCATTTTTCTTAAAAGTAAGTGAGGCGGCTATTCTTGACTGCCAATAGTCTATTTGTCCAGCGTATATCGCTTTTTTGCTTGTTTATGCTGATTTTTTAGCAATATTGACTTACGTTCATCAGTTGCTGCAAGTAAGGCACCAGTGAAATCTTCTCAACAAATCATCTTGTCATATTGGAAAGATATTATTCAAAGCGTCATGATGTTTTATTTTTCAGCAGGTAAACCAATTTTCATCTGAAATAACTTATAAGTCCGTTGAATTAGATGTATGGTATACAACTGATATATGTCCCAACGTTATAGTTAATTGTTTGCTAGATCACTATTTAGTAAGAACCTTATAACGTTGTCGAGTGTTTAAGCCATTAAATGGAGATAGATAATGAGCGTATTAGTAGGCCGTCCAGCCCCAGATTTTACAGCAGCAGCCGTTCTTGGTTCTGGTGAGATTGTTGACACATTTAACCTCACTACCGCAATTAAAGGTAAGCCTGCGGTTATTTTCTTCTACCCACTTGATTTCACTTTTGTGTGTCCATCTGAGCTAATTGCTTTTGATCACCGCATGGAAGAGTTCACCAAGCGTGGTGTTGAAGTGATTGGTGTTTCTATTGACTCACAGTTCACTCATAACGCATGGCGTAACACTCCAGTAGACAAGGGTGGTATTGGCCAAGTTAAATACACTCTAGTTGCTGACGTTAAGCACGAAATTTGTAAAGCATACGATGTTGAACATCCTGAAGCGGGTGTGGCTTTCCGTGGTTCATTCTTAGTAGATAAAGAAGGCCAGGTTCGTCATCAAGTGGTTAACGATTTACCACTAGGTCGTAACGTTGATGAAATGATCCGTATGATTGACGCACTTCAGTTCCATGAAGAGCACGGTGAAGTTTGTCCTGCGGGCTGGTCAAAAGGCGAAAAAGGTATGACTGCAAGCACTGAAGGTGTAGCTGCATACTTAAAAGACAACTCTGATAAGCTATAATTTAGCGTATTAGAGACAATAAAAAAGCTGCTTCGGCAGCTTTTTTATTGGATCAAACTCATGGTTTAGTATTGAGTTTGTCGATGTAAATAAATAGTTGGCCATTAATAGCCGGCGAAAAGTGATAAAAATACTGAGCTTAACTATTCGTTTGCTAGATCCTTGCTATCATCTTGGTCCACTAACGGCCAACCGCCCAGCGCCTTCCAACGGTTAACGATTAGGCAAAATAATTCGGCCGTGCGTTCAGTATCGTATAAAGCTGAATGCGCCTCGTTATTATCGAAAGCTATTCCAGCCATTTTACATGCTTTAGCTAACACTGTATGGCCAATCGCAAGACCTGCTAGTGTTGCAGTATCAAAACTTGCGAAAGGATGAAATGGAGAACGCTTTAAGCCGTTTCGTTCAATCGCTTGGTTAACAAAACCTAAGTCAAAAGCGGCATTATGAGCAACAATAATACTGCGATGGCAATCTGCTGCTTTTTGAGCCTTTTTGACTTCTTTGAATATTTCTAAAAAAGCGACTTTTTCGTCAATGGCTCCACGAAGTGGGTTGGTGGGGTCAATACCATTAAACGCCAGTGCTGCAGGTTCTAAGTTTGCGCCTTCGAAAGGTTCAATATGAAAGTGAAGCGTTTTATCAAGTTCAATAATCCCATCGCTATTCATTTTTAATAAGCTGACTGCAATTTCGAGCAACGCATCGGTATTGGCATTAAACCCTGCTGTTTCGACATCGATAACCACAGGGAAATAGCCACGAAAGCGGTGTTTAAACTTGTTAGCGTCGCAAATATCAGTCATTACAGTCTTTATCCTCAATAGCTATCATTTATCGGTGCAAATGATGTAGGCCGAGTATTATGCGCAAACTCAAGCGCAGTGTCATGTTTGATTGTGGTTTTTATCATCGATTAACCATGATTGTTTTCTAAAGGAACAGACTTTGGGGCCGATAGTAAGAATGTAACTAGGTATAAAGGGTGTTTTTATGTGGCGAAAACTGATCGTTCTCACAAGTTTGTGTCTTTGCTCAACAGCCCATGCTGATTTGAGGCACTACGTTGCATCACTTGAAAACTCAGCATGGCGTGTTGGCGAGAATAATCCAATAGAGTGTCGCTTGGAGCATGATATTCCTGATTATGGCCGTGCAATATTTACCAGTAGAGCCGGTAAAAGTTTAAATTTAAGTTTCACCTTAGATATGTGGCTCAAGCCTGATGCTGTGACTAAAGCAACGTTAATTAGCCGAGCTCCTAGCTGGCGTCCAGGGCATAATGCTAAAGAAATTACTGAGTTAACTTACAGTAAGCAGTTTAATGGTGAAGTGCCTAAAAAAGCCGCCTGGTCAATGTTAAATGAGTTGAGTCAGGGGATGGAGCCGACGTTTTATTATGCTGATTGGTACAATAACGATACTAAAATTGCAGTTGGCATCTCTTCAGCTAATTTCGGTGGAAAATATCGTGAGTTTCGCGCGTGTTTAGCTAATTTACTGCCTTATAGTTTTGATGATATCGCTTTTACAGTATTAAATTATCAAGAAGGTGGGGTAGAGCTGACGCGTTTTTCTACCCAGCAGTTACAAAAAATACAGCGTTACTTGTCTTTTGATCCAGACGTTGAGCTGATTTTAGTTGATGCATACACAGACAGTTACGGTGGACGCTCTATTAATCAGAGGGTGTCAGATAAACGAGCTGCCTCAGTAAAAGATATTTTAATTGCTAGCGGTATCCCTAAAGATCGTATTCATACATCCGGTCATGGTGAAAAACGCCATGTTGCAGGCAATGATCTTGCCGAAGAACGTAAGCTAAATCGCCGAGTTGTAATTAAAATAACCAAGCCTATCTAATCCTCTCATTTATTTTTTAGCTGCGCTACTTAGCGCAGTTAAACTCAGTTGTTTATTTATCACTATCTCTTTGGCCTTGAGCTAAAATAAATACCTTTTGATTGAATGCCGAAGTGTAAAAAGCTTACTAACTTTTTATTAACGGGTTCGATGCTGAAGGTTGAATACCAAGATGTATACTCATATGAGATTAATGTTGATTGCTGCGGAAAAAAAAGACAAAAAAAACCCACTTAATCCAAGTGGGCTAAATAATTTGCAATCAACAAATCTAAGGAAGGAAGTCAAACATAAGAACTAGAGAAAACTGAGGTATTGGGTTACATCAGTTTGGAGTTCTTGATTTTCAATATCTGAATCACAAGTCTTGAAAACAGGATCATAATAGAATTAATACACTAAACTGACAAACTAGAAAAATTACTCTTTACGATTAGTAAAACTAATCCTTTTTAATGGTCTTATATTTTTATATCTGCCCTAATCGTCTTATATAGCGGTTTTGTAAGTTGTTATTTACATTTTTTGCATAAGTATTCGGATTAGATAATTGTGTGATAATATTATTTAACAAATAGAACATATTTGCGTAAATCATGAAGCCTAATAATGTTCCACAATGTGATTAATATTGCTCTTAATCGTTATTGATAGCATTAATAGACTTCAGTTACTGCGATGAAAAATACTTCAGGTCAGTTTCTTTTGATCCTGTCCCCGAATAGTGTGATAAATAAGCCGCACTTTACCTCGCTCAAAACCATATTTAAGTGGAGTGTATTTTTAGCTTAACTTTTATTAACGTTTACGTTTATGTGGACGTGCGATAATGGGACTGCAGCGATTATTTTATATTCATTTGTGGTTACATTTTTTACTTTCGCAAGGGCTAATTGTCGGCTGTCAGCGCCAAGTAATATACTATCTTGATGGCATACTTTAGTTAACCGCTTGTTAATTATTAGGTGGAATACATTAATAAAGCTTCATCTCTTGCTGTTCCTGAGGTTTTTCGAGTGTTTCAGTTCATTTTGAGCAAAATAAAGTCTGTTTTTACCTTGGTACATTATTCACAAGCGTGTTGGTACTCGGTATAGTAAGCCAACTTTTACAACCTAAAAATTGATGTTCAAATTATGTTTGTTTGGCCCATTTCTGTCTATTACGAAGATACCGATGCTGGCGGTGTTGTGTACCATTCGAATTACCTAAAATTTTTCGAACGAGCTCGTACTCAGTGGTTAAAAGCGATGGGTGTTAGTCAAGCGGAACTGTTGACAGAAGACATTGCTTTTGTCGTTAAACATGCTGCATTAGATTTTTGTAAAGCAGCGAAGTTTGAACAGGATTTAGTCGTTGAATCCAAGGTTATAGAATTAAAAAAAGTGTCGTTGGTGTTTCACCAGCGCCTAGTTGATCATCAGGGTGATTGCTATTGTGAAGCGACAGTGGTTGTCGCGTGTATATCTTTATCACGTATGCGTCCCCGCGCTATTCCCCTAAATATTGTTCAGGAGTTTGACAGTGCACGCTGAAATTTCATTTATTGGTTTGTTTTTAGAAGCCAGTGTGTTGGTAAAGTTAGTTATGCTGACCTTGTTGGCATTATCGATTGCCTCATGGGCTGTGATCCTTCAACGCAACAAATTATTAAGCTCAGCAAGAGTCAAGTCATTACGTTTTGAAGATACTTTCTGGTCTGGAGTGGACTTAAATCGACTTTATAAAGAACTGATAGCCAGAGGAAGTGCGATTTCTGGCTTAGAATCGATGTTTGTTGCTGGTTTTAAAGAATATACCCGTTTGAGTAAAGTAAACAGTAAAGCACCTGAAGCGGTTATGGATGGCACCTCTCGAGCAATGCGAGTGAGTTTGTCACGTGAAATGGAAAAACTTGAAAACCATTTACCGTTATTGGCAACCATTGGTTCAACGAGCCCATACATTGGTTTGTTCGGAACTGTTTGGGGGATTATGAATTCCTTTATTGCGCTAGGTGCGGTAGAAAACGCAACTCTTGCAATGGTTGCTCCAGGTATTGCAGAGGCATTGATTGCCACGGCAATGGGTCTGTTTGCCGCTATCCCTGCTGTTATTGGTTATAACCGTTTTACAACGCAAGTTGATAAAATTGAAATGACTTATGCTAACTTTATGGAAGAATTCTCCAACATATTGCAACGTCAAGCATATAGCGAGAAGGAAGCTGTTTAATGTATCAGCGTAAACGTCGTCGCCCAGTTGCAGAAATCAACGTTGTGCCTTACATCGACGTTATGTTGGTGTTGTTGATTATTTTTATGGTGACAGCGCCTATTGTATCCCAAGGGGTCAAAGTAGAATTACCGCAAGGTAATGCGGAATCTTTACCTCCGGACAGTAAGCCTCCTATCGTTGCTTCAATTGACGCTGATGGGCAATATTTCTTGAATACAGGTAGTAGCTCAAATTCTCAGGCAATGGACTTAGAGCAGGTATCAACTGAAGTTGGCGCGTTAATCCTACTTGAACCGTTAAGGCCTGTAGTCGTAAAGGCCGATCGTGCAATACCTTACGAAAGTGTTATTCAATTAATGATTAGCTTGCAAGGCGCTGGTGTACCAGCAGTAGGGTTAATGACCGATTCACCAAAGGAGAAATAGGTGGCTGGCAAATCAGATTTAACTGTACCGATGTCTATTTCTGCTGGTATTCACATTGGGTTTATCATCATCTTGGCTTTAGGCATTAGTTTTGACGATAAGCCGAAGGTAATGCAAACGGCTGCTGCAAGTGCGCCAGCTTTGAAAGCGATCGTGATTGATCAACAGAAAGTGAATGATAGAGTTGAGCAGTTAAAGAAGCAAAAACAAGATGTGGCTCAGCAAGAAAAGGCTCGTCAAGCAGAATTAGAACGTAAAGCATTAGAAGCCCGTCGCGAGCGTGAACGCGAGCAGGAAAAAATTAAAACCTTAGAGATCCAGCGTAAACAAAAAGAGCAGGAAACTCAAAAGGCCAATGATGCCGCTAAAGCTGCTCAAGCAAAGCAGGTACTAGAAAAAGAGCGCGCAGATAAAGCTGAAGTGGTTCGCAAACAGAAAGAACAGGAACAAAAAGCTGCAGAAGATGCTGCTAAGAAAGCAGCTGAAAAGCGTAAGCAAGAAGAAGCTGCTGCGAAAAAAGCTCAAGAAGAACGTCAACGTGCTGAAGATGAACGTAAACGGAAGGAAGATGCTGAGCGTAAACGTAAAGCTGAAGCTGATAATAAAGCGCGTCAAGAGCGTGAAATGGCTGAAGCTATGGCTGCAGAGCAAGACTCACTTTCTAAAACGCGCAATAAGCAGGTGTTGTCAGAGGTTGATAAATATAAGGCTATGATTATTGCCACTATTCAACGAAATCTAGTGGTTGATGAGTCAATGCGTGGTAAAAGCTGTCGGGTATTTATTCGTCTAGCTGCAGATGGTTTTGTAACAACAAGCCAAACGTTAGACGGTGATCAGGTTGTTTGTCGAGCAGCGAAAGCCTCAATAAATAAAGCAGGGCGGTTACCTGTGTCACCTGAACCGGCTGTTTATCAGCAATTAAAAGAAATTAATTTAACCGTTTCACCGGAATTTAATTAATATTAATCGTATTTAATGATGGAATTGAGTTAAAAGGAGTCGCATGAAAAATTTGGCTAAATGGCTAACGCTGGTATTGATAGTGTTAACTACACCCGCTCGCGCAGCGTTAGATATTGTGATTACAGAAGGGGTTGATGCAGCAAGACCTATCGCTGTGGTGCCTTTTGTATGGCAAGGGCAAGGTCCTGCTCCAGCATCTATTTCTGATGTTGTGGTATCTGATTTGGCTCGTAGCGGTACCTTTAAAACTCTCGATGTACGTGCATTACCCCAGTCATCTATTGCGTCAGTGAATGATTTTACTGCTCAGAATTGGACTAATGTTGAAGCTGAAGCACTTGTTGTTGGCTCGATTAAGCCCTATGGCGCCGATCAGTATTTAGTGAGTTTTGAACTCATTGATTTAGTTAAAGCACAGCTTCAAGCTGGCAAAGGACCTCAGAATAACAGTGAGTTATTGCTTGAAAGCCGTGAAACCGTTATCAGTGCAAACCAATTTAGACAATATGGTCACCGGATCAGTGATATTGTTTATGAAAAGCTGACAGGAATTCGTGGTGCATTTTTAACCCGTATTGCATATGTTGTGGTAAAACAAGGTCAAAAAGCACCTTACCATCTAATGATTGCTGACTATGATGGCTATAATGAGCAAATGTTATTGCGCTCACCTGAGCCATTGATGTCACCGACTTGGTCTCCTGATGGTCGTCGTTTAGCGTATGTGAGTTTTGAAAATAGAAAAGCCGAAATTTTTGTGCAAGACATTTATAGTCAAACACGCACTTTAGTGAGTAGTTTTGATGGCATAAATGGTGCGCCAGCATTTTCACCAGATGGTAAAAAACTCGCTGTCACTTTGTCAAAAGACGGTCAACCAGATATTTATATAATTGATATAACAACTAAAGCTGCTCGACGTATCACAGACCATTACGCAATTGATACCGAGCCTTCTTGGTTCCCTGATGGTAAGTCTATTTTGTTTACGTCTGAACGAGGTGGCAAGCCACAGTTATATCTAGTAAATTTAGATACAAATAAAGTCTCGCGCATGACTTTTGAAGGAGAATGGAACCTCGGTGGTTCAATTACCCCAGACGGTCGTAGTATGATTTTTGTAAACCGTACTAACGGTAAGTACCATATTGCTAGAATGGATCTTGCAACACGTTTTATGCAGGTGCTTTCATCAACTCAACTTGATGAATCGCCAAGTGTTGCCCCTAATGGCACTATGGTTATCTACGGTACAACCCATCAAGGTAAGCAAGTATTAGCTGCTGTTTCTATGGATGGCAGATTTAAAGCAAGATTGCCTGTCGGCCAAGGCGAGGTGAAATCACCAGCATGGTCTCCGTTTCTCTAAATAGATATTGATAAGGATTTAAAATGGATCTGAATAAGTTGTTTAAAGCTATGTTGGTTGCAGTTCCGCTTATGGCACTGAGTGCCTGTAGCTCAACTTCAGACTCTGAAACTGACGCTAACGGTTCTATGAGTGGTACAGGTAGTGAATATGGTGTTGGTGGTATTGAAACAGGTGGTGTCGCTCCTGTGTTAAGCCCAACAGAGCAGCAACGTTTAAAAGAACAGGAATTACGTCGTCAAAATATCATTTATTTTGATTTTGACCGTAGTGAAGTTCAAAGCGAAAATGCTGAAATACTTCAAGCTCATGGTAACTATTTAGTTGAGCATCCAAATGTTCGCGTATTGATTGAAGGTCATGCTGACGAACGTGGTACTCCTGAATACAACATTGCACTAGGTGAGCGTCGTGCTAAAGCGATTGCTAAGTATTTACAAGGTATGGGCGTTCAGGCTGGCCAAATGAGCATAGTCAGTTATGGCGAAGAAAAGCCATTGGATTTTTCTCGTAACGATACTGGTTTTGCTAAAAACC
This sequence comes from Shewanella sp. 5S214, assembly GCF_041439795.1. NCBI lineage: Bacteria > Pseudomonadati > Pseudomonadota > Gammaproteobacteria > Alteromonadales > Shewanellaceae > Shewanella > Shewanella sp. 5S214. The sequence continues at coordinate 162,668 of NZ_JBGOOV010000006.1, read as the reverse complement.
GTCGTGGTGTGTTAGTTTACTAAGTAAAAGAAGTACAAGGCCAACCTTTATCGGTTGGCCTTTTTTTAGGAGATAAAAATGAAACAAGCCATATTAGTTGCGGCAATGTTTTTCACAACGGCTTCAGCTTTTGCTGCTCCAGCCCCTGTTGAAGATGTTGCAGGTGGTTCTAATAATGACAGAGTGTCAAGATTAGAACGCATCATTAAAGCAAAGCAGCAAGGCGAGTTTGATATGCAGCGTCGTATGGACTCGTTGCAAAATGAAGTGTTAGAGTTAAGAGGTATTACTGAGCAACAAAATTATCAAATGAATCAGATATTGCAGCGTCAACGACAGCTGTATGAAGAAATTGCTAATCTTACTGCTAAGTCATCAACTCCAGCAGTGCCAGCTCAAGCTGACGCGACAACAGTGGCGGCTGCCAGTTCAACGTTGGATGAAACCGGAAGCTATGAGGCTGCAGTGAATTTAGTCCTCAAAGAACGTAAATACGATGAAGCAATTCCTGCTTTTCGTACCTTCATATCAACATACCCTGAATCTAATTATGCCGCTAATGCAAACTATTGGTTAGGCCAGTTATTGTATAATAAAAGTGAATACAATGACGCGAAACAAGCTTTTAGTACCGTTGTCAGTAAGTTTGCTGATTCAAATAAGCGTGCTGACAGTTTAGTTAAACTGGGCATGATTGCCGAAAAAGAAAATGATTCAGCCGGCGCCAGATCGCTTTATAATAAAGTATTAAAAGAGTATGCAGATAGTGCATCTGCACGCCTTGCACAGCAGCAATTATCGGCATTGAAAGGCTAATCAAGACAAAAAACAGCCTCTTAGTCTGTTTTTCATGCAAACAACAAGAAATTATAAATTTGCGCTTGCATGAGAAATTGAAAAAGGTATTATAGGCGCCCTCAGAACGGCATAGCCTTCTGGGGGTGTTAAGAGCTATAACTTATTCTATCGTTACTGTCTAAGTTAGTGTTTCTTAGTTACCAAGATGGGTCGTTAGCTTAGTTGGTCTTGAAACAGAGACAGTTGGCTTTTTCCCAGTAAGAATAGATATTCTTGCAAAACCAAGATGGGTCGTTAGCTCAGTTGGTAGAGCAGTTGGCTTTTA
>NZ_JBGOOV010000006.1:0-161445 GCF_041439795.1 Shewanella sp. 5S214 | reverse complement strand
TGGCTTTTAACCAATTGGTCGAAGGTTCGAATCCTTCACGACCCACCACTTTTTAGACCTCTCCGAGTTAAACTCCCAGAACATCAAAGAATAGTCAATTATTCAACGGCTAAAATGACCAATGAATTTTTTGCCATTTAAATATCAACAGTTGGCTGTCAACCCATTAGCCGAAGGTTCGAGTTCTAGATGAACCACAAATTTAGCATTATTCCCCAAGTTATTTTAAAATATCTCAAATCCCTCGTACTCTAAATCAAAAAATTATCGCCATTGAATTTGATCATAAATATTTTCTAGCTCATCGCTTCAAACCATTCACTGATGCGGGCCTACCATACAATTATTCGATGCTCACGATTATTAAATACTTACTTTGATTAAATTTATTGCGCAATGACCTACAATTTTAGGTCATTAATCTTTTAAATTACTGTCATGTAGAGTCATTAATTTGATATAGAAAAATGATTTAACCTTAAGTATTAGTTCAATTATAAGTATTTACTTGTCTACTTTTGTCTTATAGACCTATTGCTAATGTTATCTGTTTGTTGATTGGTTCATATTGCTGAAGATTAGAACAATATCAATAGGGAGATAATAATGAGAAAGCAAAAGCTAAGTCTTTATGTTGCAAGCGCTTTGTTAGCGATGAGTGGGGGAGCTCATGCTGCAACCGATATGACTTTTGGTGGCTACATTAAAGCCGATGTAATGTTTAGTGATTATGGCAATGGGGCGCCAGAATCTGGTTCGTTGTCACGTCAGTTTTATGTGCCAGGGACTATTTATGGGACATCTGGAAACGGCCAGCAAGTTGTCGATTTTCAAGCGCGGGAATCACGTTTTAATTTTAAAACAGTTACTGATGTTGATGGCCATAAACTCACAGGTTTTATTGAACTTGATTTTATGACCCATACTGACGGTAACGAGCGAGTCTCTAACAGTTACTCTCCTCGTATACGTCATGCATTTGTCAGTTATGACAATTGGACTGTCGGTCAGACTTGGACTACGTTTCAAAATCCAGGCGCCTTACCGGAGAATCTAGATTTTGTCGGTGCCGCTGAAGGAACACCTTTCGTTAGACAATCACAACTACGTTATACCAATGGTAATTGGCAATTTTCAATTGAAAATCCTGAAACGACTGTAACACCGTTTGGTGGTGGAGGCCGAATCACCAGTGGTAGCGGCGTTGTGCCGGATTTTGTCGGACGTTATAACTTCAGTGCAGCTAGTGGTTCTGCATTTTCAGTAGCAGCTATTGTAAGACAATTAGATTTAGAGCAAGTTGTTGGAGCAACCCAGTACGATACTTCTGAGTTAGGTTATGGCGTTAGCTTTGCCGGTGTTATACCTTTAGGTAAAGATGATATTAAATTTACCGCAACTTATGGGGAAGGGTTAGGGCGTTATATGGCGCTTAACTATGCTAATGCTGGTGTGCTTGATTCCAATGGTGAGATCCAAGCGATTAAATCCTATGGTGGTTTCGTCGCATACCGTCATTGGTGGTCAGAGCAATGGCGTTCTAGCTTGACGGTTTCAGGTTTCACTGCAGACAATGATATTGCACTTACTGGCGGGGCTGTCAATAAAGAAGCTTATTCTGGCTATGTTAACTTACTATACTCGCCTTCAAAGCCACTCACATTTGGGGTTGAATATATGCATGCTTTGAATGAGCGCGAAGATGGTTTCGACGGTGATTTGAATCGTATTATATTCTCAGCTAAATACGCTATTTAGCCTATAAACTGATAACAAAAAGGCAACCTTATTGGTTGCCTTTTTTTATTTGAAGCTTTTAATACTTATTTAAGTAGATTGTTTTGGCGAACATAGGCTTCAAATTCAGTGCAACCACCAATTGGTTGTTCGTCAATGAAGATCTGTGGAACAGTTTCAACCGTTTTGCCGACACTTTTTGATAAGTCTGCTTTGGTGATACCTTCGACATGAATATCAATATATTTAAATTTGAAATCCGCACTTTGCGCCGCTAACTTTTCTGATAACTCAACTGCTCTAACACAATATGGGCAACCTGGGCGGCCAAAAATAACTACAAACATGGTGACTCCTGTTTAATGATCTTGGCAATTTATACCATATGTATTTTTCAAATGGTATTTGAACACAATTAATTTTGTTTTAACTCATATCGATTTTATATTTGCCTTGATAGTCAAAAAATGTATCAACTAAATCCCAACGATATTTGTTTTTCTTTAATAATAATAAATCAGGTTTTCTAAATCGGCTTTGATCCGCCAATACATCTGCTACTTTATTATATTGAGGATGCTTAAGACCTGGCGTGCGAGTGTGGCTTAGTACAAATACCGCATAAAATGCTTTGCGTTGTGCTGGTGTCGAAAAGTTAAACGTCTGCTTAAAATCATTACCCTCAATATCAATATATTGAATAAGTAACTTGTTGTCGTGCTCGAGTAATAGCATTTGCTCACATTTGAATAAATGGTGATGCTGAGCGTTAAGTACTTGCTTTAAGCGTTTATCAGGATCAATTAAGGTTGATTGGCAGGCGTTACAGATACGTGCCGCTATATCATTTTCAGCTCCACAGTCGGGACATGATTTTGACCTGAATCTAAAGTCACATTGCTGGTTGTCACTGATTAATCCTTGGCAGCGTCTTCCATAATGCTCAATTATATCGCCATCCCCATCAACTATCCCCCAAAAGATGTTTGCAAATTGGCATACAGGACAATGCACTTGAACAGGCACTGATTTACTATTGGGCTTAGCTTGGCTAACTTCAGGATAAAAGAGGTCATAGCCGTTCGCGGCGTAATCGATGATTAAACAATCGGTTTTATCCGCTGCTAAGCGTAAACCTCGACCAATCATTTGTTGGAATAGGCTCACTGACGCTGTTGGTCTTAATATCGCTATAAGGTCAACATGTGGCGCATCGAAGCCTGTAGTGAGCACTGCTACGTTGACTATGTACTTCAGGTCTTGGGCCTTAAAGCGTTGAATGATCTCATCACGTGCGTTATGGGGCGTTTTAGCGGTAATTAACGCAGCATCTTTGTCTAAAAGCGCCATCACTTCATTAGCATGTCTAACGGTTGCAGCAAAAATCAATACACCTTTGCGCAGTGCTGCAAGTTGCTTCACCTGTTTGATAATTGCTGTGGTTGCGCGGCCTTGATGATTAAGCAAGGAGTCTATTGCCATTTGAGGGTACTCTCCGCTGTCATTTGGCTCCAGATCACCAAAATCATATTGGGCACTCAGTCCGTCAAAAATAATCGGTTTAGTAAGATAACCTTTATTAATTAATGGCCGCATTGGCAGTTCAAAAATGCACTTGTCAAAAACAGCGGTGTCAGTATTGCCTACTTTTCCATGGTAATGCACACGGTATATCCAGCCTAAACCTAAACGATAAGGCGTTGCCGTTAATCCAAGTAATTTTATATTAGGATTTTGCGCTTTAAGATGAATAAGCAATTGTTGATATTGGCTCGTAGACTCATTACTCACTCGATGACATTCATCGATAATCACTAATGAAAAGGGTTGGGTAAATTTTGTGAGGGCTCGAGCCGCTGATTGAACGCTGGCCACTACCGTTTTACCATTGGCTTTCTTTTGATTTAATCCGGCAGAATAGATATTTGCTTCTTGTGTCAGTAAGCTTACCTTTTCGGCATTTTGAGCGACTAATTCCTTTACGTGAGTTAGCACCAGTACATTACCATTAGCAATGCGAGCTAGTTCGGCAATGACGATACTTTTGCCTGCACCGGTAGGAAGAACCAATACTGCTGATTGTTGGCTTTGCTTAAAATGAGCAATAGCAGCATCTACGGATTGTTGTTGGTAATCACGTAGGGTTATCTTTGCAGGTTTAACAGATGAGTCTTTCAATTTATTGGTAGTATTATTCTGGTTTGGATAAAGCTTAACATAGGCAAGGATTGATAAACCATATTGTGATGAATGAGCGCTTATTTATGGTAAAGCTAAATCAATAAACCATGGCTAAAGGTGATAAATACACGCTAATAGTATTTTTGCGAGATAAGCGCTGTTTTTTTATATAAGTTGGTGTAAATTCATTTACACAGTCAGATGATACTTATAAAAAAATAATAATGTATTGCCATCAGGAAAAACACTTTATGAAACGTTTACTGTTAGCCGCTCTGTTTATGGTTAGCCACATCGCCGTTGCTGAAGACGCTTTAGTCATAGGTTTATCTATTGAAGAGAGCGTGAAGCATTCTGAAGATTTAACCACGTCGGCATCCAAAATTGTCATGGGATTAAATGATACTGTGTCACTCAATGTTGAAGGTGATTATGGTGTGACAATCGTGTCGACAGAAAATAGCAATAATAAGGTCAATTTGTTGATCAGTTTACGTGATGAATCTAATGACGCTTCGGATTTACTAGGAGATAAAACAATCAGTCTTAAAGTGGGCCAATCAACCAGTTACAAGGTGACATTAAACGATCATTTATATGACATAACTATTGAGACCTCTTATGCTCCACAGCCTAAAACCTTAAACAATTAGTCATAGCGAACAAAACTGTTCAGTCCATTAATCTCAGTTAAAAAAATGCCCCTCAGTGAGGGGCGAAAAGAGAAATTGGTCAGGATTTCTCGGGTGGATAAGGTATTACAAGTTAGTTTATATTACTCAGTTTTGTTTAGGCGTGACTCAATTAACGTATCAATTACAGCAGGATCCGCCAGAGTAGAAGAATCACCTAAGTTGGTCACTTCATTAGCGGCAATTTTTCGTAGGAATCGGCGCATAATTTTGCCAGAACGCGTTTTCGGTAAACCGCTTGCCCACTGAATAAGATCCGGTGTCGCAAGAGCGCCAATTTCTTTGCGTACCCATTGACGTAATTCTTGGCGCAACTCTTCCGTTGGCTCAATCCCACGAGTGAGGGTGACATAAGCGTAAATACCTTGGCCTTTAATGTCATGCGGGTAACCCACAACAGCGGCTTCAGCAACGAGCTCATGCGACACTAGCGCGCTTTCCACTTCAGCAGTACCTAAGCGATGTCCAGATACGTTAATGACATCATCAACACGACCAGTAATCCAATAGTAGCCATCTTCATCACGACGCGCGCCATCACCGGTAAAATACATGCCACGGAACGTTTTAAAGTAAGTTAAGGCAAATCTATCATGGTCACCATAAACGGTGCGCATTTGTCCTGGCCACGAATCAAGGATAACCAGGTTACCTTCACCGGTACCTTCTACAATATTACCCATGTTATCGACTAGCGCAGGCTGTACACCAAAGAAAGGTCGAGTTGCAGAACCTGGTTTGGTGTCTGTAGCACCTGGTAGAGGACTTATCAGAATACCGCCCGTTTCAGTTTGCCACCAAGTGTCGACAATAGGGCAGTTTTCATGACCGATCACCTCATGGTACCAACGCCATGCTTCTGGATTGATGGGTTCGCCCACAGATCCCATAATACGTAATGAATCACCTTTATAGCTGCTAAATTGTTCTTTACCCTCAGCCATTAGTGCACGAATTAGGGTTGGCGCGGTATAGAGAATATTGACTTTATGACGGTCAATCATTTCACCTAATCGAGCCGGAGTTGGATGATTAGGTACACCTTCATGAATTAATACCGTCGCAGCATTCGCTAATGGTCCATAGACCATATATGAATGACCAGTGATCCAACCTACATCTGCGGTACACCAGTATACTTCGTCTGCTTTATAGTCAAACACATATTCGTGTGTCATTGAGGCATACACCATATAACCACCGGTAGTATGCAGCACACCTTTAGGGTTACCAGTAGAGCCTGAGGTATAAAGTAAAAAGAGTGGGTCTTCAGCATTCATTTCAGCGGGTAGACAGAATTCTGAAGCGACTTCCATGAGTGAGTGCCACCAGACATCTCGGCCTTCAACCCAATCGATGCTCCCACCAGTACGCTTAAGTACTATGACCTTTTCGACGCAAGTGACATCTGGATTTGATATGGCTTCATCCACACTGCGTTTTAACGGAATTTTTCGGCCACCGCGAACACCTTCGTCGGCAGTAATTAAGACTTTTGATTTACCATCAATCACCCTTGCAGCAATCGAGTCGGGTGAGAAACCTCCAAACACCACTGAATGCACCGCGCCAATGCGAGCACAGGCAAGCATAGCGACTGCCGCTTCAGGCACCATAGGCATGTATATGGTGACGATATCGCCTTTATTAACACCTTGGCTTCGAAGGGCGTTAGCAAATTTACACACATCGGCATGTAATTGGGCGTAAGTAATTTTGCGTTGCTCATTGGCATCGTCACCTTCCCAAATAATGGCTAGTTTATCGCCATGTTCTTCAAGGTGGCGATCTAAGCAATTGGAAGACGCATTGAGCGTGCCATCATAAAACCAATTGATCGAAAGGTTATGATCATCAAAAGACGTTTGCTTGATTTTGGTATAAGGTTTGATCCAATCAATACGTTTGCCGTGTTCTCTCCAGAAACCTTCTGGATTAATAATGGACTCCTGGTACATTTTCTTATATTGATCGTTATCAACCAGTGCGTTTTCTGCAATGTCACTCGGAACTTTGTAAAGAGATTGCGGGGTCATGGGGCTTCCCTTTCTAAAAATGGCGTGGTTAAAGTATCATCTGCAACAGGCTATCAGCACTATTAGACCTTGGTCTAGTTTTAAAATATCCTTAATATTTAGTCTGTTGCACGTGTTAATATGGTTATAATTGCTACAGAGTTAGTCTGTTATTTATGATGATTCTATTGTGTAGGTTGTTTTATGTTCAATACACGATGTTTTAGGTAAAAATAAAACAGATTTTTAATAATAATAAAGTGATATCGGACGTTTCATGAACTTAACCTTAATCGTTGCCGTGATTGCGGTGTGTTATGTGTCATTGCTGTTTATTTTGGCGTGGGGCGCTGAGCGGTGGTTCAGTAAAATAAACCAAAAAGCCCAAGTATGGATTTATGGGCTCAGTTTAGCTGTGTATTGTTCTTCCTGGAGCTTTTTAGGCACAGTTGGCCAGTCTGCCAATGATTTATGGTCTTTTTTACCTATTTTTATCGGCCCAATATTGGTGTTTACCCTTGGCTTTGGCATGTTACGAAAAATGGTGGTGGTGTCTAAAGCGCAAAACATTACTTCTGTTGCCGACTTTATTGCTGCCCGCTATGGTAAATCACAACTATTAGCGGCGTTGGTTACGCTAATTGCCTTGTTCGGCATCATGCCTTATATCGCGTTACAACTTAAAGCCATGGTGTTTAGTCTTAATTTATTTCAACCTGCTGACAATCCGCTGAGTCCTGTCGCTGTGCCATTATTGATTACCATGTTATTGGCTATTTTTGCCATTTTATTTGGTACTCGTAAATTAGATGCTACTGAACATAATCCAGGAATGATGGTAGCGATTGCCTTTGAGTCACTGGTTAAACTGGCAGCCTTTATCTCTGTCGGTGCCGTGATTAGTTTTGGGGTCTTTGATGGCTTTGGTGATATTTGGCAACAAGCATCAGATAAAGCATTGATCCAAAATAGTCATATCCGTTTAGAGTCTTTCTTACCTGAATTATTTGTTGGTATGGCGGCGTTCTTATGTATGCCAAGGCAGTTTCATGTGATGGTAGTCGAGTGCGGTGGCGAGCATATTTTAAGAAAATCGCGATGGATATTTCCAATCTATTTAGTCTTATTTGGCTTGTTTGTTGCCCCATTGGCACTCGCCGGTAAGGTGATTTTAGGTGATTCAGTGTCAGCTGATACCTATGTTATTAATTTACCTTTAGCGCTTGATCAACCTGTATTAGCTGTTGTCGCATTACTGGGTAGTTTGTCTGCCGCGACTGGGATGGTGATCGTGGCGGTGGTGACTATTAGCGTGATGGTGAGTAATGAATGGTTGGTGCCATTTTTGTTGCGAACAGGACAAATACGAGAAAAGAATTTTAGTCAGTTTTCTAAACTGTTATTAAATGTACGCCGTTTATCGATTGTGGTGATTTTAGGTTTTGGTTATTTAAGCTATTTGCTGTTTACCGACCGTGATTCACTTTCACATCTGGGGATGATGTCGTTTGGCGCATTCTCTCAATTAGCGCCTGCGTTAGTGGGGGGATTGTATTGGAAACACGGTAATCGAGCGGGAGTGTATCTAGGCCTTGCTGTTGGTTTTAGTCTTTGGTGTTTTATTTTACTTCAAGGTGCCGGTGAAGCCCGTGTTATTGGTGCAGACTCTGGTTTGTTCAATTCAATCACTCCCAATATTAGCGATACTTTGATTGCCTTATTAGCCAATATTTTTTGCTATGTGCTGGGTTCTATATGGTTTAGAGCGGGCGTTGCTGAGCGTATTCAAGCGAGTCACTTTGTCAAACCTTGGTCATCAAAGCAAGATGCTAAAAAACGCCAAGGGCCTATTTCACAACAAGATTTATTAATTTTGGCCAGTCGTTTTGTCAGTCCTACTCGTGCTTATGAAAGTTTTAGCCGTTTTTCGGCAGATGCGGTTAAAAGTGACAGTTGGTACAAAACGGCTCCAGAAGAGTTAATCGCCCATACGGAACACATGTTGTCGGGTGTGTTAGGCGCATCAAGTGCTTCACTGGTTATGGACTCTGTTTTACAAGGGCGTGATTTGGCTCTTGATGAGGTATTCCATTTAGTGGATGAGGCCTCTTCTAAAATTATTTTAAGTCAAGATATGCTGCGAGGTGCAATTGAACACGCTTATGAAGGTATGAGTGTGGTTGATAGAGACCTTAATTTAGTTGCGTGGAATTATCGCTATGTTGAATTGTATCAATACCCAGAAGGCTTTTTACAACAAGGTATGCCAATAGCTGATATTGTGCGGTTTAATGCTCTGCGCGGTTTTTGTGGTACTGGAGACATTGAAAACCAAGTTGAAGTGCGGGTACAACATATGCGAAATGGCACTCCTCATACTTCTGAGCGTGCTCGACAAGATGGTAAGGTTATAAAAATTCAAGGCAATCCTATGCCTGATGGTGGTTTTGTAATGACATTTACTGATATCACCCAATATCGTTTACAGGAAAAAGCTTTACTGGAAGCTAATGAAACTTTGGAAAGTCGGGTACAGGAGCGAACCTATGAACTGGCGTTATCAAACAGCGAATTATTAGAGGCTAAAGCGCAAGAAGAGCTCGCCAATGCATCAAAAACGCGTTTTTTAGCCGCTGTTGGTCACGACTTAATGCAACCGTTAAATGCTGCAAGATTATTTACTGCATCATTATCGCAATATCCAAATCTCGATTTAGAAGCGCGTACCACATTGACTCATGTCAATAGTTCGCTGAAAACAGCTGGTGAGTTACTAACCGATTTACTCGATATTTCTAAGCTAGACTCTGGCATGGTAGAGGTTAACCGTCGTGATTTTGCGATTGCAGAGATCATTAACGGTTTATCCATTGAATTTGATGCTATGGCTGCCGATAGTCAAATTTCGTTTTCAATGGTGCCTTGTACTGCGACCGTTAACTCCGATCCTTCTTTATTGCGACGTGTTTTACAGAATTTTTTAACCAATGCTTATCGTTATGCTCGTGGCGGTAAAGTGTTATTTGGTTGCCGTCATCGAGGTGATTTTATTGAGATCCAAGTACTGGATACTGGCTGTGGAATTAATGAGTTTGATATACAAGAAATCTTTAAAGAGTTTAAACGTCTCAATCATCCTAGTAGCCGTAATGTCAGTGGTTTGGGGTTAGGGTTAGCGATTGCTGACAGGATCAGTAAGGTACTTGATCATCAAATACATGTGAGTTCGGCTTTAGGTCGCGGTTCGATATTCTCTATTTCTGTGCCCATAGGTGAAACCATCAGCCAAACAAGCAATAAACCTTTACCAACACTATTGCAGCCTTTAGCGGGAATTAAAGTGCTATGCATCGACAATGAAGAAGCCATTCTTGCGGGATTAGAATCATTATTAAGCCGTTGGCAATGTGAGGTTATTTGTGCCAAAGATCTTGCCGATGCACGGATTAAGTTAGGCCTTAAAGGGGTGGCACCAGACATTATGTTAGCTGATTATCACTTAGATGATGATCAAAACGGTATCGATGCCATGAATGGTATTCGCAGCCGTTATGGGGAGCATTTACCAGGGATATTAATTACTGCCAATACCAATAAAGATTTGGTTGAAGATGTCGAAAGGCAGGGTTATCACTACATGGCTAAAATGGTTAAACCTGCTGCATTGCGAGCGTTAATTTCGAGTCTAGTTAAAAAGTAGGTTTACCCATTTTGGCAGTATTGCTGAGATTAAACATCACCTTAAAAGGATATTAGTATGATTGTGTATGGCGATAGCATGTCGGGTAATTGTTATAAGGTGCAGTTGGTGCTGAATCTGTTAGGTATTGAGCATGTATGGCAAGAAATGAATATCGCTAAAGGTGAAACGCAAACACCAGAGTTTTTAGCTAAAAATCCGCAAGGTAAAATACCGCTAATAGAACTCGATGATGGCAGCGTATTATCGGAGTCTAATGCCATTATGGGGTATCTTGCTGAGGGCTCTATGTTGATCCCAACCGATACTTATAATAAAGCGAAAATGTACCAGTGGATGTTTTTCGAACAATACAGTCATGAGCCATATATTGCCGTTGCACGCTTTATTCAGTTGTATTTAGGATTACCTGAGGATCGCTTAGCGGAATATCACTCACTGCACGCTAAAGGTCATAAAGCGCTTGCGGCTATGGAAGCTGAACTAGCAAAGCAACTTTTTCTGTGTGGTTCGCAATTTACCTTAGCGGACATTGCTTTGTTCGCTTATACCCATGTTGCCCATCAAGGCGGTTTTGATTTAACCCATTACCCACAGATTAATCAATGGTTACTTCGCATAAAACAGCAAGCTAGCTTTGTGCCGATGAAGCGTTAATTATTTACTGATTTTATGGATATTTTTTGATTTACATGTGTTGTCAGCCGCTATTCGATTATTGGTATTATTGATAAAGTATTAAATACTGAATAGGCGATAAAAAGCATAATAGTGCCGACTAGAGCATCAATCACGCGTTGAACTTTAGGCGTACCTAACCAAGGTGCAAGTTTAGCGGCACCAAATGCTATGGTGTAAAACCACAGTATTGAGGCCAGCATGGTACCAATAGCAAATGCCCATTTTTCGTTGCCATCAAAAGTGCCCCCCACGCTACCGAGTATCATTACTGTATCTAAATACACATGAGGATTAAGCAAGGTGACAGCAAATGTAGTGCCGATAATTGTTTTACGGTTATTGGCCGCTGCAATGTGTGTTGTAACGAGATACTGATTTCTCCACACACTTTTGAACGACAGAACAGCATAAACAACTAAAAAAGTGACGCCTCCCCAACCTATCAGTAGCATTAACCATTCACTGCTGGCGATTAATTTTCCTCCGCCAAAAATGCCCAGACCAATTAATAACACATCACACAACATGCAAATTGTCGCCGCGAGAAAATGATGATTGCGTTTTATTCCTTGGCTTAATATGTATGAGTTTTGTGCGCCAATAGGAATAATCATTCCTAAGCCGAGAATAAGTCCTTGAAATAATGCGGAGGTAGTCATGAGTATCCTAGTAACGAGCAATGTAATTAATTGCTAAAGTAGCAATAGTTTTGATATAAATTAAATTAATAATTTTTCTGTTGTATAAGAATAATTAATGAAAGATGTCAAGATACTGGCTACGATGACTTAAGAGGATTTAATAAGTTGGTAAAATAATGAGTAATCTTGATTATAAATTACTGCAGGCATTAAGCTGTGTGATTAAAGAACAAAGTTTTGAGCGTGCGGCTGGCGTATTGTGTTTAACACAATCGGCGGTGTCGCAACGAATAAAGCAGTTAGAACAACATTTTGCTCAACCAGTATTAATTAGAGGCCAGCCGATTGAAGCCACAGATTTAGGTAAGCAGCTATTAAAACACTATTACCAAGTTGTGCAGTTAGAAGCCGACTTACTTCCTAGCGCTATGCCGCATTCACCCCAAACACCGTTAACCTTGCATATTGCCACCAATGCAGACAGCTTAGCCACCTGGCTAATTCCGGCAATAGCCCCGGTGATTAAGTCACATTTAATAGAAATTAATCTGCTCATTGAAGGTGAAGACCGCACGATTAATAGGTTAAAGGATGGCCAAGCTTTTGGGGCTATTTCTGTGCAATCTACACCTATTAAAGGTTGCCAATTGGCTCGGCTAGGAAATGTTGACTATCTGTTGGTTGCGTCACCTGAGTTTAGTCGTCATTACTTCCCTAACGGAATTAGTGCTGACAGTCTTAGAAAAGCACAGGGTATCGCTTTTGATCATAAAGACAATATGCACACACGATACATTCAACAGCATTTTGGACTCACGCAAGGTGAATATCCATTACATACTGTACGTTCATCAGATGCCTTTGTGACCATGGCCAAGCACGGTGCGGCATATGGCTTAGTGCCAAAAACGCAAATTAAACCGGAGCTGGCTTCAGGTGAGTTAGTGCATATATGTAAAGAGCATATCATCACTGAAACGCTTTACTGGCACCATTGGATTTTACTTAAAGGTGTTTATAAAGACGTTTCAGATGCGATTGTTGCCCACGCTCAAGCGGTATTAGATTAAGCGAAACTGAGACTGACCCAAACTGAGTCTTACCTAAACTGAGACTTACCCAATCTGAGATTTGCCCAGTTTTGATTATCCATGGCTAATCAAAGTTTGATTATCTTCGCTGGGGACAATGGTGTCGGCAACAGATAACATGGCAGAGGTTAATAGGGTTAATTGTTCTGCGCTAATGGTATATGGCGGCATGATGTAGATATAGCGACTAAAAGGCCTTACCCACACACCTAAATCAACAAAGGCTTTTTGCAAGGCTGCGGTATTAACTGGCGAGAGCATTTCTATTACTCCGACACTGCCGAGCACTCTCACATCTTTTACCTGCTTTGACGCCATGGCAGCGGGCAAGGTGCGTGTTAAATGTGCTTCAATGTCTTTTACCTGCTGTTGCCAATCGCCTTTAAGCAGTAAGTCTAAGCTGGCGGTTGCTGCTGCACATGCCAACGGGTTACCCATAAAAGTGGGCCCATGCATAAACACGCCAGCGGGCGAATCACTAATACCACAGGCCACTTCGTCACTGCATAAGGTGGCAGCAAGACTAATATATCCACCAGTTAAGGCTTTACCAACACACAAAATATCGGCCTCAATATTGGCATGCTCATAAGCAAATAGGGTGCCAGTACGGCCAAATCCAGTGGCTATTTCATCTAATATCAGTAACACATCATATTGGTCACAAAGTTGCCGCAGTTTAACCAGATAAGCTGGGGAGTAAAAACGCATTCCGCCAGCACCTTGCATGATGGGTTCAATAATTACCGCGGCGATATCTTGGTGGTGTTGCGTAAATGCGGCATCTAACGCGAGTGTATCGGTTTGATTAAGCGGATCATTAAACTTAGACGTTGGCGCAGGGATAAATACTTGTTTAGTCACATTGTTGCCAAACATGGTATGCATTCCACCGTCTGGATCGCACACGCTCATCGCTGCAAAGGTATCACCGTGATAACCACTTTTTACGGTCATAATGCGTTGTTTTTGTGGCTGATTGCGGCCTTGCCAATATTGCAGCGCCATTTTTAAGGCGACTTCAACTGCAATCGAACCAGAATCGGCTAAAAAGACTTTGGTTAAATTGGCGCTGGTCATCTGCACTAAACGTTTTGACGTCTCAATCGCGGGTTGGTGGGTTATGCCGCCAAACATGACATGACTCAGTGTTGACAGCTGTTGTTGCATTGCAGCAACAATGGTCGGATGACTGTAACCGTGCACACATGACCACCATGAACTCGTGCCATCAATAAGCACTTTACCGCTGTCTAATGTCAGTTCACATCCCTGGGCCGAAACGACGCCATATACAGGCAGAGACTGGGTCATCGAGGTATAAGGGTGCCAAATGTGTTGTTGATCGAAAGCGTAGTCGATAGTGGTGTTTGTGTCGGAAAATGCCATAATTATAAGTGCTCGTTTTTTGACCGCTAGTAAAGCGTGAAATGGTTACTGCGTTGACAGTTTACGGACTCAGGGTATCCTAGCCAACATAAAATCAAAATAAAGGAATGATCCATGTCGTTAGCTGAAGTTCGTCACGATTGGCAAAAAACAGAAATCGAGGCATTATTTGCGTTGCCTATGAATGATTTATTGTTTAAAGCCCACAGTATTCATCGTGAAACATTTGACCCTAACGAAGTGCAGATCAGTCGTCTTTTATCGATTAAAACCGGTGCATGCCCAGAGGACTGTAAATATTGTCCACAAAGTGCGCGCTATGATACCGGTCTAGAAAAAGAACGTTTACTTGAAATTGAAAAGGTATTAACCGAGGCTAAAAGCGCTAAAGCTGCTGGTGCATCACGTTTTTGCATGGGCGCGGCTTGGCGCAACCCGCGTGACAAAGACATGCCATATTTAACACAAATGGTAAAAGATGTCCGTGCTTTGGGCATGGAAACCTGTATGACATTAGGCATGTTATCGCCTGACCAAGCCAGCAGATTGGCTGATGCAGGTTTAGATTATTACAACCATAACCTTGATACCTCACCAGAATATTACGGCGATGTTATCACCACTCGTACTTATCAAAGTCGTTTAGATACGCTGACAAACGTGCGAGCTTCTGGGATGAAAGTCTGTTCTGGCGGGATTGTCGGTATGGGCGAACAAGCCAGCGATCGCGCAGGTTTATTGCAGCAACTTGCTAATTTAGAACAACATCCAGATTCGGTACCGATCAACATGTTAGTAAAAGTGGCCGGTACACCGTTTGAGAATATTGATGATCTTGACCCGCTTGAATTTGTCCGCACCATAGCAGTGGCTCGGATTATTATGCCTAAGTCGCGGGTGCGTTTGTCTGCCGGACGTGAAAGCATGAGTGATGAACTGCAATCAATGTGTTTTTTTGCGGGGGCTAATTCAATTTTCTACGGTTGTAAGCTATTAACTACGTCAAATCCAGAAGAAAATGATGACATGAGTTTATTCCGACGTTTAGGGTTACATCCTGAGCAAGGTCCACAAGCCAACATCGAATCTGATAGCGCATTATTAGCCAAAGCGAGTGCTAAGCAAGATAAGTCGACTAAGCAGTTTTTTGATGCAGCTGCGCTATAATTTTACATGACGTTATTAGGCCAGACTGATATGGGGCAGCACCCATTAACCGAGCGGATAAGTAATAAGCTTGCGGATCTGCAGGCGGCAGGCCTTTTACGCCAACGACATGTGTCGGAAACCAAGCCACATGCAATGGTTGATTTTAGCCATAATGATTATTTAGGCTTAGCCCATGAACCTGCTTTAGTTCGAGCTCTGTATGCTGGAGCGCAGCAGTATGGTGTTGGCAGCCGTGCATCACCTCTTGTTAGTGGTTATAACCAAGCCCATTTTGCCCTTGAACAGCGTTTATGCGAGCTGACGGGGCATCAAGCGTGTATGTTATTTAGTTCTGGTTTTAGCGCTAACAACGCGTTAATGAAAACCTTGTTTCGTAACAAGGATACTGTCTTAGCCGACAAGTTAGTGCATGCCTCAGTAATTGATGGCTTAAAAGACAGTGGTAGTCAGATTCGGCGCTTTTTACATAACGATGTTAACAGTGCAACGCGACTGATCGAGCGCAACCCTCATACAGCTGTGGTTACTGAAAGTGTATTCAGTATGGACGGTGACATTGCCCCGATAGCTGAATTATCTCGCTTATGTCAGCAACATAATTGTTGGCTGATTGTCGATGATGCCCATGGCTTTGGGGTATTACCTAGCTCGTTTGTTAATGCCAATAATGTGGATATTCAGGTGGTGACATTCGGCAAAGCGTTAGGAGGTCAAGGCGCGGCAATTTTAGCCTCTAAAAATGTGATTGATTACTTAGTGGCAACTTCGCGTGAATATATTTATTCTACCGCGTTATCGCCCGCAAATGCTCAGTTGGCATTAGCGGCGATTAATTGGCAGCAAGACCATCCACAGTTATTAACACAATTAACGGCAAACATCGCCTTATTCAGGCAAGTTGCACTTGAGCATCAACTTGAGATCACGCCTTCAATGACAGCGATCCAGCCGATTATGATTGGCGATAATCATCGCGTTTTAGTTATTGCTGAGCACCTAAAACAACAAGGTTTTTTGGTGGGGGCTATTCGCTCACCAACGGTGCCAATCGGGCAGGCCCGTCTTCGTATTACGTTAAATGCACAGCATCAAGCCAGCGATATTTGTGCACTGGTTAGTGCAGTGGCCCAGCTTATTCAGCACAATGATGTTAATGATATTTAGTAAGCAGCATTAGCACTCAGGCAGTAGCTAAATAAATCGTATCTTTGAGAACCCTCATGACGTTAGATAACTCGGTTGCAAACAAGTTTTCAAGAGCAGCACCTTTGTATAAGCAACATGATGTGTTGCAGCGTATGAGTGCTCAGCAATTATTACAGCATGCCAATTTATATGGCACTCTACTTGATATTGGAGCCGGTCCGGGTACATGTTTTAAAGCTTTCAATGACGTGAAACAGGTTATCGCGGCAGATATTGCGCATGGCATGCTAACGCAATTGGCGCAACAGTATTCTGATTACTTATGCCTTTGTTGTGACGCTCAAGCGCTGGGTTTACAAAGTGAATCTATTGACAGCATTTATTCCAATTTAGCTTTGCAGTGGTGTCAGACGCTACCCAAAGCTTTTAATGAATTTCATCGCGTATTACGAGTGGGCGGTGAATGCCATCTCAGTGTTGTTATTGATGGCAGCTTGGCTGAATTGCAAACGTTAGGGTTTCACGTCAATCAATTTCACTCGGTATCAGCCCTTAAGTCTGCTTTTATCACCTCGCAAACAATGCCTCCTGATTGGGATAGTATCGATATCCAGGTTGAGACTATTACGGTTTATTTTGCCGACTTACGTAGCTTACTTTATTCAATTAAAGGGGTGGGGGCATCCAGTGCTCAAGCAGATGAGGAAAAGCAACGCGCAGTGTTGAGCAAACAACAATGGCAGCAACGGGTTGCATTAGCTGAAACCTTACGTACCGACAAAGGTTTACCATTAACTTATCAAATTGCGTATATCCGCGCTAAACGAGGCTGAAGCTATGCTGTATTTTGTGACTGCAACAGACACTGACAGTGGTAAAACGCTAATTTCAGCGGCACTTTTATCTAAGGCCACAGGTAATAAGTGTGGCTTTAAACCTATAGCATCAGGGTGTGAGTCTACAGAAGATGGCTTGCGCAATAGCGATGCCATGATGCTAATGACCCAATCTAATATGGATTTGCCATATCAAAGTGTTAATCCTATTTGTTTTGCCCCAGCAATTGCACCGCATATTGCCGCTAGGCAAGTAAACCATACTTTAACTGCCCAAGGTGTTCTTGACACTATGTACCATCCGGCGATGCAAAGTGCTGATTTTGCCTTAATTGAAGGTGCAGGTGGTTGGCGTTTACCATTGGGTAATGGCGAATATTTGTCTGATACAGTTAAATTATTGCAAGCTAAACTGCAAAATACTAAGCCACAAACTGAATTAGTCAATCACATGAATTACCCATCAGATTGGCCATCGAGTATCGACGTTATTCTCGTCGTAGGCATGAAGCTAGGTTGTTTAAATCATGCTTTATTAACTCAAGAAGCACTGCTAGCAGATGGATTAACGATAGCTGGTTGGGTTGCAAATCAGGTGGATCCTCACATGGCTTTTATTGATGACAACCTCGACAGTTTAAAGCAAATAATGACAGGTCCATTTTTGGGATATGTGCCTTATTTGGCTAAGCCGACGGCGATTAATGCCGCCCGTTACCTGCAGATGCCTAGCTAATTCAAATGTCGACATAATCGTCAATATAAGGCCCAACCTTTGTCACGCATCATGCTGTAAAAGCAAAGTGATGAGTCATAAAAGATGGGCTAAAAAATCAATTTATTTTACTCATAATAACTAGTTTGCAATCGGCATCACGCGATTTCTACCTAGGCGTTTTGCATCGTAAAGTAGCTTGTCAGTTGCCTCAATGAGTTGCGATACATTTTGTTTAGGTTTCCATTCTGCCACCCCAAAAGAGGCGGTTATTGAGTCAATTACTTTATCGCTACGTCGATCTTTGACACTGAGCTTCTCTATGGCTCTACGTATGCCTTCGGCCAGCTGCCTGGCTACCCTAAACTGACTATTGGGAACGATAATAGCAAACTCTTCGCCACCAAAACGGTATAATTTAACTCCGTCACGACACGCTTCTTGGGTCCGCTTAGCCACTGTTTTTAGGACTAAATCGCCGAGTTGATGGCCAAAACTATCATTGAATATTTTAAAGTGATCAATATCAATTAAAATTAAACAAGTACCTACAGGTGCTGAGCTTACTTGCGCTTCTATATCAGTATTAAATGCGCGGCGATTTAATACATTGGTTAATGCATCAAATAGCATGTCTTTTTCAGATGCGGCTAAACGTGTTTTTAGAGTATCAATTTCAGATTGTGCTTTTTGTAGCTGTTCAGTAAAACTGACCGTGCTAGAACGAATACTGGAAGATTCTTTGACAATATTTCTAACAATGCCAATAACTTGTTCAAGTGAGAAGCCTTGATTTTCAAGATCACTTAATTTTTTAAAATCTTTATCAATTTGCTTCTGAAATGTTTCAGTATCTAAATTAGTGTCTTTGAGTGATTGGGATAATTCACATACCATAGCATCTAAATTTTTACGCATATCACGCACATCAAGCTCTACTGGATCCGCAACATATTTACGATAAATTAGCTCGCTAGTTACTGGTGAACATGTTTGATTTTGTTTGACTGCGGTATCTAACTCTTGATTCAGTAAGGGGTTTTGTTCACCCACATAAGCATACCAAAGCGCATAGTTTGTTGGTGTGGTAGGGATTTTATATTTTAACATTAACGGAACCGCTTTTTTTAAATTGGCAGCAGCGGTTTGCAATAGCGTGTTAGACATTATGTGCCTCATGAACTGGGCTGAAAAAGACTTTTAAAATCTATAGTTAAATAAATATAGCAATAATAGCAGGGGTTATACCATTCTATTATGAGGATACAAATTAAAAAAAGCACCCTAGGATGCTTTTTTGTAGATAACGTGATATTAAAACACATAAGAGACAGCAAACATTGGCCCAGTAAAGCTGTAGTTAATATTATAGTCAAAGGTACGTTGCTCAATATTGCCGATATTACGTGTCTTTTCGATAGTAACGTCGACATCATAGTAGTTATATGCCAATTTTAGCGACCAGTTATCACAAATTTTTGCTTCGACCCCTAAACGGACATCGACAAGCGATCCATCTACATCATCATATTTGATTGAAAAGTAATGCGCATGAGCATCAAATATCCAGCCAGGGTAAAACTCGTAAGATCCATAAAGACCGATATCAGGCAAAGGGGCCGTTATCGTTTCATCGATAATTTCTGGCGTTGCTACTGAATTACTGCATAAGGTTGAATCTGGAACACAGATGCCTATGGTGCCTTTAAAGGCCGTTTCGACAAACATGGCGTGTAAACCTAGCGACACACCAACCGCGTAATTTGTACCTTGCCAGATATCATAACCGTACCCTATACGCAAAATATCTATATTCAGTAAGGTATTGAGTTTCGAGCCAGTTTCAATCAGGTAATCTTTACCATCAATATCTTCAAGAATAAAATCTTGTGATACCGTTTCTGTATCTGCTTTGCGATCCAACGATTTCCAATCAATATAAATGTTGTGGCGTTGGTTGAAAGAAAAGGTAAATTCAAAATAGGGTAAGTATTGTGCTTCAGCTAGAAGAAGTTCGTCTTCAAAGTCCACCGGGAATGTACCGCCGGTTTTAGGGTTTGTGGCAATAAAGTTTGAATCGGAGTTGGCATAAAACACACCGATATCAAGAGTATATCCATCAGTAAAAGTTGTGCTTTGTATTGATGGCTCGGACTCAGCATAAGCCGTTCGAGTGATGAGTATCAACAATACTATATAAAAAAAAGATCTTATCATTGAAACTCCGCACTTATTATTTTTACTATCACAAGATATGCGTCTTCATATGATGTTGTTGTCAAATCTAATCCCTAATCTATTGTATGCAGATATCCAAAATAAGAATTATCAAATGCATACTCAAAAACATCAAATTTATATAAATAGGACCAACCGTTCATTAGCCATACTAGCACTTTGTTACTAGATGTGAAATATTTGTATGTGTTTATTGCGCTAAATCAAGTTTTCAGCAGTAGTTTGAAGTTAAAGGCGCAAAAGCAATCATTTTGACTGCAAGGCCTTATGGGGTTGGGCGTCAGAGTGTTGACGTTACAGTGGTGAGTGGCAGTAATGTGGCAAAACGAAAAGTAGAGTAGAATATTGACCCTACTTCTTCGTTAGATATGTAGCTTAAGTGTTAACGTTTGCAGGAGTTTGTTTTAGTCACTAACCAGAGTTTATTCTGGCTCGTCGGTGTCAGAAACTTCTTCTTCAACATCGTCAAATTCAATTTCAACTTTAGAACTTGCTGGCGCATGAATAGTACCAACGACAGCATAAAACGGCTTACCTTTTGCTAGACGGCAATACTTAGACCACAATAACTCCATTGGTGTTGTTGCGGGTAACATGCCTTGAAGAACGCGAATAAACTGGTCTTCGTCAACATTACAAGGTAATTGCGAGCCATCGGCTAGATTTTTCATTGCTTGACCGTGTTGTTCAAGCAAGTCAGCTTCCTTACTGGTAAAATCACCACAACGCTTAAACCCCATAGGGAAATTCGCGTCATCATAGAAGCGTTTAGTTGACTGAAAACTGTTGCTATGACCATTGGAGTTAGCATCAATACCTTGTTTTGCATTGATAAATGATTGCTGAGACATGGCTAATACCTTCTAAATTGTGAGATATAAACATTTGCAACTGGAGTATTGGCTAGTATTATCATTTTTTAAATCAAAATATTTTGTCCTTAATGGTAAAGAATTTTTATGGATACAGATTTATTAAAAACCTTCTTAGAAGTATCTCGTACTCGACACTTTGGTAAAGCGGCTGATAATCTCTACCTTACCCGAAGTGCTGTTAGTTTTAGGATAAAACAGCTAGAAGGTATTTTGGGGATAGAGCTGTTTGAACGTTTGCGTAACAATATTCAACCTACCCCAGCAGGTGAGAGAATGTTGGGCCATGCTGAGGCGGTGCTTAATGCCTGGGAGAGGGCAAAACAAGATATTATTTTAAATCAGCAGCACAATGCTCAGTTGGCTTTATCGGCTGGTAATAATATTTGGGATGCTTATTTACAAGGTTTTTTACAGCCACTGCATTTAGGTTTGGAAGGTGTTGCTTTGAGGACTGATGTTTTGTCTGCATCAGTGATGACTCGCCAGCTTATTGAACGCACTTTAGATATTGCGATTACCTTTGATCCTCCAAAACTTGATGGGGTCACATTAGTTAAGCTTGCTCAAGTAAAACTGTATCTAGTGTCCAAACAGCAGGGCGTTAAGCTGGCTCAAACGGCTAATTTACCTTATATAAAAGTCGATTGGGGCACAGCCTTTAATATCACTCACGCCCAAGATTTTACCATGTTGCCTTTACCTGTACTGCATACCAGCTCTGCTCGCATGGCATTGGATTTTATGTTGAATAATAGTGGCTGTGCATTTTTGCCTGAAGCACTCATTCAACCCTATTTAGATAATGGCACTTTATCTCGCGTAGATGATGCAAAATGTATCTATCGACATGTGTATGCTGCTTATTGGGCTGAAAATGAAAGGCTTGCCTATATTGAACAAGCTATTTCAATATTAACAACAGCTAAACTTACGGTTTAGTATTTACTGGGCAGTTGTTAGAACACTAGTGGCCAAATAATGATCCCCCAGGTGATAGTACACAAGACGAGACTGATGAATACTGCTGCTGAAGCAATATCTTTCGCTTGACCACTAAGAGGATGAATTTCATCTCCGACGCGATCTACAACAGCTTCAATCGCAGAGTTTAATAATTCGACAATCAAAACAATTAATAGGGTCATGATAAGTAGAATGCGTTCAGTTGCACTGATATTGAGTAATAGTGCAACAGGGAACATTAAGCCGGCCAGTACGGTTTCTTGTCTGAAAGCGGCTTCATGTTTCCATGCAGACTTTAGCCCCTTCATTGAAAATCCCGTTGCTCGAAAAATGCGCTTTAGACCATGATTATTCTCAGGTTTCATTAAGTAAATTATCTTTTTGGTTTTAATTGTGCAGATTGTAACATTCCATTCATAGGCTTCCAGCAGTAATTTAACTTTTTGATGGGTTAAAGTTACAAGATAATAGCGATTTCAATCATCAATAATGTCCTCAGTCGGTGTTGATTCTACTCGTCTTTCGCTTCAGCTTAAGTGGATAATTCTTAGTTTTGTACTAAGCTTAAGAAGGTTTAAGTCAAGGTCGTGCTAATCATAAAATTAATGCCAGCTTATGATTCTTATTGGTAATGAGTAGCCACCTTGATATGGATTTGATTAATTGCAAGGATTGCATATGCCTAAGATACCCTCGGTTATATTTTCACTGATTATTGCACTGTATAGTTTAACAACGCACAGTGCTGTTTTATCTAAACCTCCCATCCAGTTAGCAACACAATATCAACCAGATATTACCGTCGCTGAGTATTTAGTCAGTGAAAAACTTGATGGTGTGAGAGGTTATTGGGATGGTCGTCAAATGCTGACTCGTATTGGCCGAAAAGTGGCGTTACCAGCATCATTTACCTTGGGCTTTCCTGAAGTGGCTATTGATGGCGAACTCTGGTTAGGGCGTAATCAGTTTGAGCATATTTCAGCATTAGTTAGGCGTCTGGATACATCCGCTGAAGATTGGCAACAAGTAAAGTTTATGATGTTCGACTTACCAGATCATCCTGGCACTTTTGTTGAACGCTATTTAGCGATGCAAAAATGGGCTGAGCAAACTGATCCCACTCATTTACAGGTTATTAAGCAGGACACAGTATCGACAACAGAGGCACTGTTCGATCGACTTGATAGTGTTGTGAATGCCGGTGGGGAAGGATTAATGTTACATTTTAAACAAGCTCATTATGCCGTGGGGCGCAGCGAGTATATTGTTAAACTCAAACCTAAATACGATGCTGAAGCCGTGGTCATTGGTCATACCCAAGGAAAAGGTAAATATCGAGGTCAATTAGGCGCGTTAATTGTAAAAACGCCAGCTGGAATTGTGTTCAATATTGGCAGTGGTTTTAGTGATAAACAGCGAGAAAATCCACCGTTAATTGGTTCAGTCATTACTTATCAGTATTTAGGCTTAACTCAAAAAGGCACTCCAAGGTTTGCTAGTTTTTTGCGCGAACGGCCATCACAATAGTCAGCTCTTTTACATTAACTCAAATGTCACTGTGCCTGCACATTACGCTTGAGTTAACATGAGTAAAGTCGAGCTGGTGGATAAACAATTACAAATCAGGTCGTTAACTCTGTTCTGCACGCAATCTGGATATAATGGCGATGATAAATGATGGATGATAAATATCTTTTGAACGTTCACTCAGTGCTATTCGTCTGTATGGGCAACATTTGCCGTTCGCCAACAGCAGAGGCTATCTTTAGGCAACTAGCTAAGCAGCATTCACTTCAGCTTGAAATCGATTCTGCCGGCACTATCGCCTATCACCAAGGTCATTCTCCCGATCGTCGCAGCATGATTGCAGGCCATAAGCGTGGACTTGATTTTACCGATATGAAGGCTCGACAGGTCATTGATGCTGATTTTGAACACTTTGATTTAATTTTAGCGGCAGATGTTTCTAATTTAGCTGAGTTAACTGAACGATGTCCTGTGCATTTACGGTATAAGTTACATTTGATGTTAAGCTTTGGAGACTCTGCGGTTAAAGAAGTGCCTGATCCATATTATGGTGGGGAAAAAGGGTTTGAGAGGGTTATTGACTTGCTTGAGGCTAGTTTAACGGCATTAGCAGTATCACTAGCTTCACATTGAAATGTATCACTATGACAAGAAGTTTTTGAATGACTAGGCCGTATATGTATTAACAACCTAGTCGTGGATCGGGCTTAATCGTTATAACGTTTGCCAGATCGTTTTAGTTTCTCTTGTTCTATCTTTTGTTGTTTGATCAGTTCTTTTTCAGCCAGCTTACGCGCTACTTCAACTTTCTCGACTTCAGCCATTGCCGGTGTTTCAAGGCTTAATAAGCCAATTTTACCTGAGCGGTATTCATGCAGTAATAGTTCAGAGACCTTATGGTAATCAACACGCCCACCAGGACGGAGTGCTCCGCGAGAACGGCTAATGGCTTCGAGTAATTCAATATCACTGTCAGGCAGCGATTTAAGCTTATAACGCTCGCAAATTTCGTCGGGGTAGGCTTTAAGAAAATAAGCTGCAGCAAACATGGCCACATCTTCGTATTCCATTGCTGTGTCTTTAATTGCACCAGTGACCGCTAGGCGATAACTGCTGGCTTCGTTATCGACTTTAGGCCATAAGATCCCTGGCGTGTCTGACAAAACGATACCGTTACGTAAGTTGATCCGTTGCTGATTTTTAGTTACCGCGGGTTCATTACCTGTTTTAGCAATAGTGCGGCCCGCTAGGGTGTTAATAATTGTTGATTTACCGACGTTAGGAATACCCATTATCATGGTACGAATATCTTTTTCCATGGTGTCACGGTGCGGCACTAGTTTGCGACAAAGATCAGGAATACTTCTTACCATTCCCGGTTGTAGGGTGGTGATTGCCGATGCCTGTACACCTTGCTCACGCTCTAGGTATTCAATCCACTGAGCCGTAATTTCTGGATCCGCTAAATCAGATTTATTGAGCAGTTTAATACAAGGTTTATCACCGCGAAGTTGTGACACCATTGGGTTTTCACTGCTGTATGGAATACGTGCATCGAGCACTTCAATAACGAGATCCACTTGAGGCATCGCCTCCTCGATCTCTTTACGTGCTTTGTGCATGTGTCCTGGATACCACTGAATTGCCATGATGTTGCCTTATAAATCGGAGAGTAAATAACAATAAATACAAAAGTGATATTCTACCTCGTAAGTGGATTAAATGCATAAAAAAAGCGCCTTAAGGCGCTTAGTATCGTTGTTAAATACACTATGAGTGCTTAAATCACGCCTAATTCGCGTAATCTTTCCATCAAATAGCTATCAGCCGTATAACGCTCAGATAACACCACTTGTGGATTTGGGTGTAAAAACAGCGGTAACGAGATACGAGACTTGGTTTTGTCTGTGCCTTGAGGATTGATGACTCTGTGAGATGTTGAAGGAAAATAGCCGCCTGAGGCCTCTTGTAACATGTCGCCGATATTAATAATAATGCTACCAAAATCACTTGGCACATCAATCCATTCACCTTCTTTAGTCAGCACTTGTAAGCCAGGCTCATTCGCTGCTGGTAACAAGGTAATTAAGTTAATGTCTTCATGCGCAGCAGCACGGATTGCGCCCATTTCCTCATCTCCTTTCATTGGAGGATAATGAAGAATGCGTAACAAGGTTTTTTGGCTTTGCGCAATCATGTCGGGTAACGGAATACTATATTTAGCCGCGACGTCTGCAGGTGTGTACTGTTCAATCCAGCTCAGTAATTCAGACGCTAGCGCATTAGCGTGTTCGTAGTAAGCAAGGATATTCGCCTTTAACGACTCTGGAATGCGTCCCCAAGGGTATACGTGATAATATTCTTTGATATCTTTTACGTTATTGCCTTTAGCAGTTTCAGAAATTGATGCGGGAAAGAAGCCATCATGTGTTTCAGCTTTAAACAAAAAATCATTTTTTTGTTCTGACTGAAAGAAGCTATACCACTCATTGTATATATCTTCAACAAGCTGCTTTTGAATTGGATGGTTAGTAAGTACACCAAAGCCGGTTTCGCGTAGTGATTCAACAAAATGTTGGGCACTATTAGGTGCTTGGTAATCAATTGTATTTAGTTTCATTATGTATTTCTTATTAGTGTGTTGACCCACCGTAATGGTAACCTTAGTCACACTCTGCCGCAATTATTTGCGTGATATCACTCCATTTTGATTTGAGCTGAAATGATTGATGACACGTATTCATTATTACTAGACTGTGGCAAACAAACTCAACGAGATCTGACCATGAATAATTTAACTGAATTTGAACAGTATGTGATCGAGCAAAAAGGCACCGAGCGTCCTTTTAGTGGCGAATTTGTTGATCATGATGCACAGGGTGTGTATTTATGTAAAAAATGCCATGCACCACTTTATAAAAGTGAGTATAAATTTAATGCTCATTGTGGCTGGCCAGCATTTGATGATGAAATTAAGGGAGCCGTAAAGCATACACTCGATGCTGATGGTCACAGAACCGAAATTACCTGCGCACAATGCGGTGGTCATCTAGGCCATGTGTTTGAAGGAGAACATTTAACCGATAACAATATCCGTCATTGTGTCAATTCGGTATCAATGATTTTTAAAGGCATTGATGAGCTTTCAGCATCAAATTTAGCTACGCCTTCTTTCGAAAAAGCGACTTTTGGTGCTGGCTGTTTTTGGTGTGTTGAAGCTATCTTCGCTCAGCTTAATGGCGTGCAAAGTGTTAAGTCTGGTTATTGTGGCGGTGATGCAAAAGATGCCAATTATGATGCGGTATGTTCCGGTAAAACAGGCCATGCAGAAGTCGTTCATATTGAATTCGATCCCACGGTTATTCAATATGACACACTCCTTAGTGTATTATTTGAAAGCCACGATCCGACCACACTTAATCAGCAGGGAAATGATAAAGGGCCACAGTATCGTTCAGCTATTTTTGCGCATAACAGTGATCAAATTGATACCGCTAACCGATTTATTAACGCCTTAACTGAACAACAAGTGTGGTCTAGACCGATAGTCACTGAAATAAGTGCATTTGATACATTCTACCTGGCTGAAAGTTATCATGATGAATATTTCGCTAAACACGGGCAACAACCTTATTGTCAGCTAGTGGTTAAGCCAAAATTTGATAAAGTGATGAGTAAGTTTGCTGATAAACGTAAACGTTAAATCAATATTTTTTGCATATACAAAGACTCACGATAGAAAAAGGGACTGAATATTCAGTCCCTTTTTTATTGATTAGCGTATTAATCGTTTAATCCAATTTATCATCGGCTACTTTATAGTGCGGATCTTCAATAAGGTTAACTTCAACTAAATCACGTGCTTTATGCAGTAGTGCTTTACAATCTTGGCTTAAGTGACGTAAGTGCAACCGCTTTCCTGCCGTAACATAACGTTCAGCTAAAGTATCAATCGCTTCTAATGCGGAATGATCTGCCACGCGTGAATTTTTAAAATCAATAATCACATCTTGGTTATCATTTTCAGCATCAAACAGTTCAAGAAAGTTTGCCACTGAACCAAAGAACAAGGGGCCATTTAAGCGATATATTTTCCAGCCGTTATCATCTTCAGTTATGTCAACATTAATGTGCTTTGCGTGTTCCCATGCAAATACTAAGGCAGATACAATTACACCGACAAACACTGCAAAGGCCAGATCGGTAAAAACAGTGACAGTGGTGACTAATATAATCACAAATGCATCATGCTTAGGCACTTTGTTCATGAATTTGAAGCTGGCCCATTCAAAAGTGCCTATGACCACAATAAACATCACACCAACTAATGCTGCCAGTGGAATAATTTCGATAAACGCGGAACCAAACAGAATAAATGCCAGTAATGCTAATGCTGCCGTGATGCCAGATAAACGACCTCTACCGCCAGAGTTAATGTTAATCATTGACTGGCCGATCATCGCGCAACCACCCATAGCACCAAAGAAACCACTGGTAATGTTGCCCACACCTTGGCCGACACATTCTTTGTTACTTTGACCACGAGTATTGGTCATTTCGTCAATCACTGTTAGCGTTAATAATGACTCAATTAATCCTACCGCGGCTAAAATACAGGCATAAGGTAATATGATGTAAAAAGTGTCAAAGCTAAATGGCACGCTAGGGATGGCAAATGAAGGCAAGTTACCTGCAATAGTTGCAGCGTCATTGCCACTCATTGTTTTTAGAAAATCCAATACATTACTGGTTTCTAAATTGAAACCTACAGTAATCGCCGTTACCGTTAAAATAGCCACTAATGATGAAGGCACAGCTGTGGTTAATTTGGGTAAGAAATGGATAATAGCCATGGTTAAAACCACTAAAGCTAGCATGATCATTAAGGGTTCTTGTGCCATCCAAATCATGTTGCCCGCGGCGTCTTTGACTTTAAATTGACCGAGCTGGGCTAAGAAAATTACAATCGCTAAACCGTTTACAAAACCAATCATTACTGGGTAAGGTACGATACGGATAAATTTACCGAGTTTGAATACGCCCGCTAAAATTTGAATCAGTCCTGCTAACACCACAGCGGCAAATAAGTATTGCACTCCATGTTCAATTACCAGCGATACCATGACCACAGCCATAGCACCCGTGGCACCAGAAATCATGCCAGGCCGACCACCAATTAATGCGGTGATTAGTCCCATAATAAAGGCGGCATAAAGCCCGACCATAGGTTCAACATGAGCGACAAATGCAAAAGCAACGGCTTCAGGTATTAGGGCCAGCGCAACAGTTAATCCTGATAAAATATCGGCTTTGCTACTGCTTGTTTTATGGCGAATAAGATCGAACATTTAACCTCTGTTTTCATTGGTAAGTTAATAAAAAGTGATCAGTATATTAACAAAAAATACTCGTTGGCTGAACTGTGACATCCCTTATGTGATGTTTTAATTCGCTGAGGTATTTTTTATTAATCTTTTCAATAAAAAAGCCATGCTTAGCATGGCTTAATAAATGATGGGGGCTAGTTAACCCCTAATTAATGCTACTTTGCCGGGCGTGCCATATCAGCTGATGCACTGTTATTTATTGCGACTTTTGGCGCACTAGTTTCAGTTGCTTGGGCTTCATAAGTACGTCCTTGAGGCACCGCTTTCTGTTCACGAACATCCACTGTAGGTTTAGTCATGTCAGATGACACCATAGAACCGAAGCGACTTGCTTTTACAGGTGCTTTTGCTGCTGTAGTGGTGTCAGTAGAAACCACAGTCTCTACTGCAGGCGCAACGTCTTTAGCTGCCGGTTTAGCTTGACGAACGATTGCCGCAGGCTTGGCCATTGGTGCCGATGCATTAGCTGTAACGGCTTTATCCTGCTTGCTTTCTGCGGTTGTTTCCATCGCCTCTAACGATGCTGCCTCAGCGACTAACGCTTGTTTAGCTGGAGCATCAATAGGGGTTTTAGCGATTTCAACTGCTGAAGTGTCAACTGTCGCTGCAGTTTCGATTACGTCTGCTGTGTTGACTACCGGAGGCGTTTCAGCTGCTTGCTCTTTTGCTGCAGGAGTGTCTGCGACAACGTTAGCTGGCTCAACATCAACCTTAGTCTCTTCAGTATTAGTCACTTCAGTCTTTTTAACATCAGCCTTGACGACTTCAGCCGCTGGAGTAACTGTTGCTGCATCAGTGGCAGTCACAGGCGTTTTAACCTGAGTTTTGGTTTTAGCTTGTTCAGCGTCTAACTGCTTCTCTAGCTCATCATTAGGTGTGAAAACGGCTTGTTGTGTCGACCCCGTTTCATCATCACGACGACGGCGTTGACCAGCAGCACGTAGGTGGCGAGGGCTACGACGACTACGACGTTGACCTTCACGACCTTCAGCTTCACTTTCTGATGCCGTGTCATCGGTATTCGCGCTTTGCTCATCAGTTTCTTTTGCAACATCAGAGTGGATCGTAACCGTTTCATTAACAGTGTTGTCTTCAGCTGGAGCCGCTTCTGTTTTCACTTCAACGTCAGCTTTCACTTCAACAGATGGAGTGTCTGTTTCAACTTGGGCAGTAGAGGTAACCTTGGTGATTTCTGTTGCTACATCAGCTGCTTCAATCGCCGTGCCTTCTGCTACTTCGGTGGTTTGCTCTGTTTTCTCTTTACGAGGCTGACGTCGGCTACGTGGTGCTCTAGTCTCTGATTTTTTATCATCAGATGCTTTTGGCTCAACATTGTTGGCTTCAGATGCGATCAGTTCTACTGATGATTCAGTTGATTTACTATCAATAACCTCGGTGGTTGATAATGCTTCATTCTGTTCACTTTCAATACGCACTTTACGACGCATGTTACGACGTTGGCGACGCTCTCTAGCGGCTTCTTGCTTTGGTGATTTCTCTACAGTGGCCTTAGGTTCTGCCACTTTAGCGTCAGCTACTTTGGTTTCGCTAACGGGTAATGCTTTGTCAACTTTGTCAGCTCTTGGTTTATTTTTAGCGTTGTCATCTTGAGCAGTATTTCGACTGTTTCGCTCATTACGCTTGTTCTGAGGACGACCTTCAGTGGTGTCTTTCGATTTGTCACTGTCATTGCGTTGACGACGGCTATCATTGCGCTTGTCATTGCGGTTACCACTATCGTTACGTGTCTCATTACGACGAGTGTTACGACGTGGGTTAGTCTGAGTGCTGTCTTTAGTCTGCGCTGTCGCTTTGGTATCTTTAACCTCAGTTTCATTAGCAGAGAATAGGGCGCTGATTGCTGAGATGACTCGTGAAAACAATCCTGGCTGAGTAGATGCTGTCGCAGGCGCAACATTTACAGGTGCAGTTTTGACGAGATCTTCTGCAGCTTTTTGTGGGGCTGCAAAGCCTTTTAATGCTGGCTCTGGTGATGCCGCGCGCTCTAATTTACGAGGCTCATACAGTTTTGCTGCTGGCTGTTCTACGCGCTTATAGCTTGATTCACTGACTTCATCGTCACTCTTACGACGTACCACACGGTAATCTGGGGTTTGCATGTGTGCATCTGGAATGATGTACACTTCAACTTGATGACGCTCTTCAGTAATACGGATCGCTTTACGCTTTTCGTTTAATAAGAAAGCCGCCACATCAACTGGCACAATCGCTTCGATTTGTGTGGTGTTTTCTTTAATGGCTTCTTCTTCCATTAAACGTAAAATTGATAGTGCTAATGATTCAGTACTGCGAATAGTACCTTGGCCATGACAACGAGGGCATAAATGTGCTGCAGACTCTTCTAGTGATGGACGTAAGCGTTGACGCGACATTTCCATTAAACCGAAACGAGAAATACGGCCCAATTGAACACGTGCACGATCATGGTGTACGGCATCACGCAAACGGTTTTCAACTTCACGCTGGTGGCGAACAGGGGTCATATCGATAAAGTCGATAACCACTAAACCACCTAAATCGCGAAGACGTAATTGACGTGCAATTTCATCAGCTGCTTCAAGGTTTGTGTTCAGTGCAGTTTCTTCAATATCACCGCCTTTAGTGGCACGGGCAGAGTTGATATCAATAGACGTTAATGCTTCTGTGGGGTCAATAACAATTGATCCGCCTGATGGTAAACGCACTTCACGTTGGAATGCCGACTCGATTTGAGACTCGATCTGGAAGTGAGTAAATAGAGGCACTTCAGAGTCATATAGTTTGACGCGTTCGACAAAATCAGGACGAACTAAACCAATGTGCAGTTTAGCTTCTTCAAAAATTCGTGGATGATCGATAAGGATTTCACCCACATCACGGCGTAAATAGTCACGAATAGCACGAACAATGACGTTGCTTTCTTGATGAATTAGGAAGGGGGCAGCCTTGCTTTGAGCGGCTTCTTGAATCGCATCCCAATGATGTTGTAGTACTTTCAAGTCCCACTTTAGTTCTGTTGACTCTTTGCCTACACCAGCCGTACGCACGATTAAGCCCATACCATTAGGTACTTCTAGCTCAGACATCGCTTCTTTAAGTTCGGTGCGCTCATCACCTTCGATACGACGAGAAATACCGCCAGCACGAGGGTTATTTGGCATTAAGACTAGGTAAGAACCAGCAAGACTAATAAAGGTAGTTAATGCAGCGCCCTTGTTGCCACGTTCTTCTTTATCGATTTGAACAATGACTTCTTGGCCTTCTTGCAGGACTTCTTTGATGTTTGGACGGCCTTGGAAGGAATATCCTTTAGGGAAATATTCACGACCAATTTCTTTTAGAGGTAAAAAACCGTGACGATCTGCACCGTAGTCAACAAATGCGGCTTCAAGTGACGGCTCTACGCGAGTGATTTTACCTTTATAGATATTTGATTTTTTCTGTTCATGACCAGGACTTTCGATGTCTAGATCATACAGTTCTTGCCCATCAACTAGGGCTACGCGCAACTCTTCTGATTGAGTTGCATTAATTAACATACGTTTCATGATGACGTGATTCTTCTAAATGAGGTCATCAAACAACACGATCTTTCTGCATTACGGGCCTGAATTAATCGGTATAACCTCACGGCTAGATCCAGGCAATTAGGTGCTCATTACTGTAAAACGCAGTCACTGCGTGTCGCATCCTATTTATGGCTTATTTTCTAGTGTTTACAAAAACAAGGAATTCGTTGACTTACAACCAACCCCATAAATTATGGTATTTTAATCCGTTAATGCCCAAGTCGAATCGGTTTGTTTGATAACAAGCTAAAATGTTGTTCGAATTTGGGGCGATTTACTACAGTTAAATTAAAATCTTTATTGAATACTTACGGTTTAATTGTACAAACGGTTTCTTATCGTTTTTTAATAAATACAATTTGCAAATCAATGATTTGCTACCGGTTAGGTTCATTTTTATAACTGCTAGTTTTTCGCATTTGGTGAAAGTTGTGAACACTTTATCCACTGTTTACTCTCAACCTGTGGGCAAATATAGCAACAATCGCTATTTTCAGCAATCAAAAGCCCATATTCTTTCGCGTATTTATTTGAAGTCCAATGCGGCAATAGCCAAGCATTTACCAGATAAGGTACACTATTACGGTTACTACTATATGGCGCATCATGAATACTGAAACCACCCCCCAAGTTGAATACGTGACTATCGACGAAGATCATTTTGAACAACGCATCGATAATTTTTTGCTGACTAAATTAAAAGGCGTACCGAAAAGCATGATCTATCGGATTGTGCGTAAAGGCGAAGTGCGGGTTAATAAAAAACGCATCAAGCCGGAATATAAATTACAAATCGGAGACATTGTTAGGGTTCCGCCTGTTCGTGTTGCCGAAAAAGACAATCGCAAGGCACCATCACCTAATTTATCAAGAGTGTCTCAGCTTGAAGAACGTATCATCCATGAAGACAATCATTTAATTGTGTTAAACAAGCCTGCCGGTATTGCAGTACATGGCGGAAGTGGTGTGGATTATGGTGTAATTGAAGGCTTACGCTCATTGCGTCCACAGCAAAAGTTTTTAGAGTTAGTACATCGTTTAGATAAAGATACGTCTGGTGTGTTGCTTGTGGCTAAAAAACGCAGTGCCTTGAAGCATCTGCATGAACAATTGCGCAGTAAAACCATGCAAAAAGATTATTTAGCCTTGGTGCGTGGCGAATGGCAGGCAAGCGATAAAGTGGTTAAAGCACCACTGTTAAAAATCACTTTAAAGTCGGGCGAACGCATTGTGCGAGTCAATAAAGAGGGTAAAGAGTCTGAAACCCGCTATAAGATTATGCAGCGTTACCAAGGTTGTACTTTAGTTAAGGCTAGTCCTGTTACAGGACGAACCCATCAGATACGAGTGCATTGTCAGTATGCTGGTCATGCTATTGCTTGTGATGATAAATACAGTGAGCAGCAATTTGATGACAGTATGCGGGCCTTAGGTTTAGACCGTTTGTTTTTGCATGCCGCAGAACTTAAATTTACTCATCCTGAAAATGATCAAGTTATGCAGGTTAAAGCGCCTTTAGACCCAGTGCTACTGAGTACACTTGAGAAGTTGAAAAGAGTATAAAGGCACTCAGCAAATAAAGTAGGGCATTATATTGAACAGTAAAGAGAAAGCTTTTGACCTGGTTATTTTTGATTGGGATGGCACGCTAATGGACACTGTGGGTAAAATCGTGTCTTGCATGCAAAATGTCGCTCAAGAATTAATGTTACCCATTCCATCCGAGCAGGAAGTGAGAGATGTCATTGGTTTATCTTTACCCCAAATTATGCCGATTTTATTTGCTGATCATCAAAACCATCAACAAATTATTGATTGTTATCGACGTCACCATCTTGCGAGTGAGCTACTTACGCCTTTATTCGATGGCGTCGAATTACTGATCCGTAATCTATTTGATGCGGGTTATCATTTAGCTATTGCTACAGGGAAAGGCCGACAAGGTCTTGATAATGTATTAACTCTCACAGGGTTAGGCGATTATTTTCATGCGACCCGTTGCGCCGATGACGCACAAAGTAAGCCGCATCCTGAAATGTTGTATTCGTTATTGGCTCATTTTGATGTTACCGCAGACAGAGCCATTATGATTGGCGATTCAATTCACGACTTAGCCATGGCCAATAGTGCTGGCATGGCAAGTATAGGTGTGAGTTATGGTGCCCATAATGAATCAAGACTCAATCTATTAAACCCGCGTGCTATTGTTGACCAGCCTTGTGCGATTCGTGACTATCTTTAATTTTTATGGCCGATGTTATGATGATAGTCGCATTACAGCATTGAAGATAAGTGTGTCCGATGCTGTATAGTATTCGCTTCTATGTGATACTCAGCTTACTTCTGTGTTATGTCTCTTGTTATGACCACATCAAGCACAAACACCATTATCTATCCCCATCTCCCCTTATTAAATTCGATATCAGTATTTGCTGGTTGAGCATTCTGGTGCTTGACTGAGCACATCTACACCGTGCTGAGCGAGTAAATCTATCAGTTTAATTAATGGTAGACCGATTAGGGTGTTAGGGTCATCACCTTCTAAACGCTCAAACAGAGCTATACCTAACCCTTCACATTTGAAACTTCCGGCACAATATAATGGTTGTTCTGTATTGATGTAGTAGCGAATTTGCTCCACAGATAAATGTTTAAAATGAACCGTGAACGGTTCAACACAAGATAACATTTGTTGATTGGCACTATTGAATACTGCAAGGCCGGTATAAAAAGTAATAGCTTGACCTGATGCCGCGCTTAATTGCGCTATCGCATTGTCTACTGTGTGAGGCTTACCAATAATTTGACCGTTAATCAGTGCAACTTGATCCGAACCAATAATTAATTGCGGCACTGATTTGTTCTCTATTAGTTGGGCGCCTGCGAATGCTTTTTGTTCGGCTAAGCGTTTGACTAAAGATAATGCGGTTTCATCTTTTGCTGGCGATTCATCAATATTAGGGTTAACACAGTTAAACGGCAGCATTAATTTAGCTAATAATTGCTGACGAAAAGGTGAGGTTGATGCAAGTACAAGATTGAATTCCATTGGCTTTGTTTCATTATTTGTTGGCTAATAACAGAATATTAGTCAGTTTACTGTATTCATCTATGCAAATGGAGCATTTTTCTCGAGTAATGCTTGTGTGATTGGGTTGGGTTCGGTAAAATTTGCCAACTTTCAAATTCAATGCCGGATTTAAAGAGTACCTAAAGTTTGTTATTAGGTGAGGTTACCGTATTTTTACGGAAATTTTCTTTGACTCCAGCGTTTTCAAACTATAATATGCGCGCCTTATGCAAACAGTAAAGATACCGGTTTCAATTGATCCTATACGCGCTGCCTCTAGCGGCCTTCGTTATGAAGGTATCATTTTAGGCAAGCAACTAAAGCGATTAAGCGAGTTATGTGCCGGCGACTGTTCCGACGTAGTTGTGTCGTTGGAATGTGGCGTCGATTTACAGGGGATAGTCTACCTTCGCGGGAAGGCTGTGACGGAGCTCACTCTGCTATGTCAACGTTGCATGACACAATTTACTACTGAGGTTACGGTCGACTTTTGTTTTAGTCCTTGTAAGACTGAGGCAGAAATCGATGAGCTCCCGGATGCGTATGACCCAATTGAGTGTAATGAGATTGGTGAAGTACGTCTGCATCAATTGATTGAAGATGAATTGATAGTCGCTATGCCTATCATCCCGATGCACGATGATAATAATTGTAAGTCTGGGTCGAAAGATATAGTTGTAGGCGAGATCGAACCCGCTCATGAGGAGCGTCCAAATCCGTTTGCAGTGTTAGAAAAACTGAAGAGCAAGTAATCGTAGGAGACAGGTCCAATGGCTGTACAACAGAATAAAAAATCACGTTCAAAGCGCGGAATGCGTCGTTCACATGATTCATTGAGCACTGCTCAATTGTCAGTAGACGCAACTAGTGGTGAATTACATCTACGTCACAACGTGACTGCTGATGGTTTTTACCGCGGTAAAAAGGTTATCAACAAGTAATTTGTTGCTAATTGAATGACAAATCTGACGCTTGCGTTAGATGCGATGGGGGGCGATCACGGCCCCCACGTGACAGTGCCTGCAGCCTTGCAGGCATTGAAATTTAATACATCCCTAAAAATTATTTTGGTTGGCAATCAAACCGAAATAGAAAAATATATCCCTCAAGCTGATCCAACAACTTTATCCCGCATTGAAATAATTCATACCACTGAAGCTGTCACTATGTGTGATAGGCCCATTCATGCTTTGCGTTCACGTAAAAATAGCTCAATGAAAATTGCTATTGAACTGGTGCGCGATGGAAAAGCAGCTGCCTGCGTTAGCGCGGGTAACACGGGGGCGTTGATGGCGATGGCTAAGGTATTA
The DNA here is from genome assembly GCF_041439795.1 of Shewanella sp. 5S214. Lineage (NCBI taxonomy): Bacteria > Pseudomonadati > Pseudomonadota > Gammaproteobacteria > Alteromonadales > Shewanellaceae > Shewanella > Shewanella sp. 5S214. Next base: position 124,512 of record NZ_JBGOOV010000006.1, on the reverse strand, counting down.
TTAAAAACCTTACCAGGCATTGATAGACCAGCATTGGTATCTTGTTTACCAGCTATGACAGGCAAGCCTGTTTATCTGCTGGATTTAGGCGCCAATGTTTCTTGCGATTCCGAGACTTTATTTCAGTTTGCTATTATGGGGTCGGTATTGTGTGAAGCTGTTCATAAAAAGTCCCGGCCGAAAGTGGCATTATTGAACGTTGGTATTGAAGCGATTAAAGGGAATGACCAAGTCCAACAGGCTGGCCAAATTCTTCAACATACGGACCAAATTAATTATATTGGTTTTGTAGAAGGCGATGAAATTTATACCGGTAATGTTGATGTGATCGTTTGTGACGGATTTGTCGGCAACATCACCTTAAAAACCTCAGAGGGCATTGCCAAGCTATTAGTTCATCAATTAAAACGCGGCTTAAATGATGGTTTTTTTGTGCGTTTACTCTCCAAACTCATCGCTCCTCGCATACAAGCAGTACTCAGTAAGATGAACCCCGACCACTATAACGGTGCAAGTCTGATAGGATTGCGCGGAATAGTAGTAAAGAGTCATGGTAACGCGGATGAAGCTGCATTTTTACAAGCATTAAATTTAGCAGCAACAGAAGCAAAACGTCGTCTTCCTGAAATGATTAAAGATCGTTTGGAGTCGATTCTTTTAGACATCAATAGCTGATCTCATATATGCACACAAAAATTCTCGGAACAGGTAGCTATCTACCTGTGCAAGTTCGTAGCAATCAAGATCTTGAAAAAATGGTTGAAACCAGTGACCAATGGATTGTTGATCGAACTGGTATCTCTGAGCGGCGTATTGCTGCAACAGACGAATCGGTTTCAACAATGGGTTATCAAGCGGCATTAAAAGCGCTTGAAATGGCTGGGATAGAAGCCAGTGATCTTGATATGATTGTTTGCGGAACCACAAGTGCATCAAACGCATTTCCTGCAGCAGCATGCGAAATTCAAGCCTTATTAGGCGTCAAAAATATTCCTGCCTTTGATATTGCAGCCGCATGTTCTGGTTTTATTTATGCCTTATCCGTTGCAGATCAATTTGTTAAAAATGGTTCTGCTAAAAAAGTATTAGTCATTGGTTCAGATGTATTGTCGCGGATGTGTGATCCTTCTGATCGCTCCACTGTGATTTTGTTTGGTGATGGCGCTGGCGCTGCGATTATTGGTGTCAGTGATACCCCAGGTATTATTGCAACCCATATTTATGCAGATGGTAGCCAAGGGGACTTATTAAAATGTTCTTTCCCGCCTCGCGCCAATGAAAGTTCTACAGCGGTCGGTTTTATGACGATGAAAGGCAACGATGTCTTTAAAGTGGCCGTGACACAGTTATCGAATGTCGTCACCGAAACCCTGCGCCTTAATAATGTCGATAAATCTGAAATTGACTGGTTAGTACCACATCAAGCTAACTTTCGCATTATCAATGCCACAGCAAAAAAATTGAACATGAGCTTAGATAAAGTGGTGCTTACCTTAGCTAGGCATGGTAATACCTCAGCCGCTTCCGTACCCATTGCATTAGATGAAGCCGTTCGTGATGGCCGAATTCAGCGTGGGCAATTACTATTGCTGGAAGCCTTCGGTGGCGGTTTTGCTTGGGGCAGTGCATTAATTCGTTTTTAATTTTCAAATTATTTTTTACAGGTAACCGTTTATGAAAAATGTTGCTTTTGTATTCCCTGGTCAAGGTTCTCAGGCCGTAGGGATGTTAGCTGAATTAGCTCAAACTCATGCCATTATTGGCCAAACCTTTGCAGAGGCGAGTGATGCTTTAGGTTATGATTTATGGGATCTTGTTGCCAATGGCCCAGCTGAAACCTTAAATGAAACCGATAAAACTCAGCCTGCATTACTCACAGCAAGTGTGGCTATTTGGCGGGCATATCTAGCGTCTAACAAGCCTATGCCTTCAATACTTGCAGGCCATAGTCTTGGAGAATATTCCGCTTTAGTATGTGCCGGGGTGATTGAATTTACCGATGCTGTTAAATTGGTTGAGCTACGCGGAAAATTAATGCAACAAGCTGTACCTGCGGGTTCTGGAGCTATGTTTGCCATTATTGGACTTGCTGATGATGCTATTGCCACTGCATGTGCGGAATCGGCGCAAGGTGATGTGGTGAGTCCTGTGAATTACAATAGTCCAGGGCAAGTTGTTATAGCGGGTGAAAAAGCCGCTGTAGAGCGCGCAGCAGCTGCGTGTAAAGCTGCAGGTGCTAAAATGGCAGTCGCGCTACCTGTTAGCGTACCGTCCCATTGTGCATTAATGAAGCCTGCAGCCGATGAATTAGCTAAAGCCTTAATTGAGATGACATTTTCTGAGCCTAGCATCAAGGTAATCAATAACGTTGATGTGGCAATGCCAACCGACGCTCAAGCAATTAAAGATGCGTTAGTGCGCCAATTGTATTGCCCGGTACGGTGGAGCGAAACTGTTGAGTGTATGGCGACACAAGGTGTTACAAAATTAGTAGAGTGTGGACCTGGTAAAGTATTAACCGGTTTAACAAAAAGAATTAATAAATCGATATCCGCTCAAGCGGTTAATGATGTTGCTTCATTCGCAGCATTAGTCGAATAAAGGAGTTGATATGAGCTTTAGCATTAATTTAGACGGTAAGGTTGCATTAGTCACAGGTGCTAGCCGTGGTATTGGCCGCGCAATTGCAGAGTCGTTAGTACAAGCGGGTGCCATGGTTATTGGCACAGCAACCAGTGAAAAAGGTGCAGCGGCGATTCAAGCTTACCTAGGTGACAAAGGCTTCGGGATGGTGTTAAATGTCACTGATAGCCAGTCAGTGGCTGATTTATATAGCCAGATCAAAGAAAAAGCCGGTGAAGTTGATATTCTTATTAACAACGCAGGCATTACTCGTGATAATTTACTGATGCGAATGAAGGATGATGAGTGGCAAGATATCATTGACACCAATTTGACATCATTATTTAAATTGTCTAAACCAGTAATGCGATCTATGATGAAAAAACGTTTCGGACGTATAATCAGCATTGGATCAGTTGTGGGTACAATGGGTAATGCTGGCCAAGTTAATTACTCGGCGGCTAAAGCGGGTTTGATTGGATTTACAAAATCTCTTGCAAGAGAGGTTGCATCTCGTCAAATAACAGTGAATGCTATTGCACCTGGATTTATTCAGACAGATATGACAGATGAGCTGACAGTAGAGCAGCAACAAGCTATCATGTCGCAAGTTCCGATGGAACGATTAGGGCAAGCACAAGAAATTGCCAATGCAGTATTGTTTTTGGCCTCGGATTCAGCCGCTTACATCACAGGCGAAACATTGCATGTGAATGGCGGCATGTACATGGTTTAAGAGCGATAGGTAGGTAACTACCTTCATTTGAGTCAGTGTTAGTGATAATTCAATGTCATTTTTTGTGGTTAGACCACAAAATCTAAGCTTGCATTGTTATCTAATTCGAATAAACTACTCGCAATCTTACGCAAGTGCGTAATTTGAATAGGAAAGAAAACTAATGAGCAACATCGAAGAACGTGTAAAGAAAATCATCATCGAGCAACTTGGCGTTAAAGAAGAAGACGTTAAATCAGCTGCTTCTTTTGTAGACGATTTAGGCGCTGATTCTCTAGACACTGTTGAATTGGTTATGGCTCTAGAAGAAGAGTTTGATACCGAGATCCCTGACGAAGAAGCTGAAAAGATCACTACTGTTCAAGCAGCGATCGATTACGTTTCTAAGAATCAGTAATCAAGAATTCACAAAAACAGGCGGCATTTATGCCGCCTGTTTTTGTTTAAAGCATTTGTAAACGCTCGTTCCATTTAATTGCACTAGAACACCCTTCCTTATATCTCTTTAGCTTTATCGCAATAATGGCATCGTGGCAGATTTTATTTAAAGGTGAATATCATGTCTAAACGTCGTGTCGTCATCACAGGTCTTGGTCTTGTGACTCCTGTGGGTAATGATGTCGAATCTTCCTGGAATGCCTTATTGGCTGGTCACAGTGGTATTGCTCCCATTACTAAGTTTGATGCGAGTGAATATAGCACTCGTTTTAGCGGCTCAGTCAAAGATTTTGATATTGAAAAATACTTAACCAAAAAAGATGCCCGTAAAATGGATTTATTTATCCAGTACGGTATGGCTGCGGGTATTCAAGCTGTGCAAGATTCTGGCCTCGATATGAGCCAAGAGAATCCCGCTCGAATCGGTACCGCGATTGGTGCTGGTATGGGCGGCATGTGGTTAATTGAACAAGGTCATTCAGCTTTGCTCAATGGCGGCCCGCGCAAAGTGTCACCATTTTTTGTCCCTAGTACCATTATCAACATGATAGCGGGTCATTTGTCGATTATGTATGGCATGACAGGTCCTAACTTTGCAGTGACAACAGCCTGTACTACGGGTGTACACAATATCGGTTTTGCCGCACGTACTATTGCTTATGGTGATGCCGATGTAATGGTTGCCGGTGGCGCTGAAGATGTGACTAGTCCATTAGGTGTTGCAGGTTTTAGTGCAGCTAAAGCATTATCTACTCGTAATGACGATCCCAAAGCAGCCAGTCGTCCTTGGGACAAAGACCGTGACGGCTTTGTTATTGGTGATGGTGCCGGTGTCATTGTGATGGAAGAATATGAACGAGCTAAAGCCCGCGGAGCTAAAATTTACGGCGAGTTAGTTGGTTTTGGTATGAGTGGTGATGCATTCCACATGACATCGCCACCTAGTGATGGTGCGGGTGCTGCGGCGGCAATGGTTAATGCCATTAATGATGCGCAAATTGAAAAAGAGCAAGTGGGCTATATTAATGCCCATGGCACATCTACCAATGCGGGTGATAAAGCTGAAGCTGCAGCTGTAAAGTCGGTATTTGGCCCTTATGCTTATGAGGTGCTGGTGAGTTCGACTAAGTCAATGACCGGACATTTATTAGGTGCCGCGGGGGCGGTAGAGGCCATTTTCACTTTGCTTGCGCTGCGCGATCAACATGTTCCACCAACGATTAATTTAGACAATCCAGATGAAGGTTGCGACTTAGATTTTGTTGCCCATACATCTCGTCGCCATCAATTTGATTATGCTTTATGTAACTCATTTGGTTTCGGCGGCACCAATGGTTCTTTATTATTCAAAAAAATCGATTAGTTTCGTTAAGCTAAAAAAAGCGCCTCTGGCGCTTTTTTTGTAATAACACAAAGTGTATCGTTATTTATAGATACATCTTGCGATCATCAGGAGGTTTTATGGCCGGTAAAGATAGACAACTTACACTACGTTTTTTGGCTGAGCCTGCAGATGTCAATTTTGGTGGAAAGGTGCACGGCGGTGCGGTTATGAAATGGATCGATTTAGCCGCTTATGCCGCTGCCGCAGGATGGAGTGGTAAATACTGTATTACGGTTTACGCTGGTGGTATTCGCTTTGTTAAACCTATTCACGTAGGTAATATTGTTGAAGTGACTGGTAAAGTGATTTATACCGGTACTACATCGATGCATATCGCTATTGACGTTAAAGCTGGTGACCCTAAAGAGTCAGAACGTCATTTAACCACCCATTGTATTGTCATTATGGTTGCTGTAGATGATGACGGTAATCCTATCTCAGTTCCTGAATGGATCCCCACTACCGCTGATGATATTCGTTTGCGTGATAGTGCTATGCGATTAATGGATATGCGTAAACGTATTGGGGCTGAAATGGAAGCCCACGTTAAACCTTCAGTTGTTTAAATAAAGAGGATGATATGGCCAAAGTAGCATTTATTGGTTTAGGCGTTATGGGATACCCTATGGCGGGACATTTAGTTAAGCAAGGGCATGATGTTACTGTGTACAACCGCACTGCCAGTAAAGCTCAACAATGGGTTGAACAGCATGGTGGTAAGGCTGCAGATACGCCAAAAGATGCAGCTAAAGGTCAAGATATTGTTTTTACCTGTGTGGGTAATGATGATGACTTACGCCAGGTCGTCTTAGGTGAACACGGTGTCGTTCATGGCATGCATGCGGGGGCAATTTTAGTTGACCATACTACGGCTTCTGCCGATGTTGCCCGTGAAATTGCTGCACATATTGAGCCGCTAAGTATCGCTTTTTTAGATGCGCCTGTTTCTGGTGGTCAAGCGGGTGCCGAGAATGGTGTATTAACGGTAATGATGGGTGGCGAGCAAGCGCATTTTGATACAGTTAAGCCTGTTATTGAAGCGTATAGTCGTTGCGCTGAGCTATTGGGGCCTGTCGGTGCGGGACAATTAACCAAAATGGTTAACCAAATCTGTATTGCTGGTGTGGTGCAAGGTTTAGCGGAAGGACTTCATTTTGCTAAAAGTGCCGGTTTAGATGGCTTGAAAGTGATTGAGGTCATCAGCAAAGGTGCAGCGCAAAGTTGGCAGATGGAAAACCGCTATCAAACCATGTGGCAAGGTAAATACGATTTTGGTTTTGCTATTGATTGGATGCGTAAAGATTTAGGCATTGCCCTCGATGAAGCTCGTCGCAATGGCAGCCATTTACCCGTAGCAGCTTTAGTTGATCAGTTTTACTCAGAGGTTCAGGCCATGAAAGGTAACCGCTGGGATACCTCTAGTTTACTTGCTCGTCTAGAAAAATCGCGTGATTAGTATTCATAATTTGTTGTAATAAAGTGCTATTACAGTAAAAAGCTCCGATTTTTATCGGGGCTTTTTTATTGACGATAAATAAGTAAATCGTCATTTATCTGCGTCCGTCTTTTTAATGCTAGTAAATTTATTGAATAAAAACCATCGAGTTACATGATGTAGCGCACATATTCAAAGTATTAACGCTGCTATTATCATTCCATCTAAATTAATTTTGCTTAAAGTGGATTGATTAACTAAGTTTATATTGCCCATCAATTTTAGACTACTTTATAAGTTGTTTAATAAATCGTTGGTAAATCATTTATAAACTAGGTTGTTGAGTAAGCCATAAGTAAAGTGTTGTGCTGCAGTGTGATGACCCGCGTCAGATAAAAAGAATGTGGGCACACGCTAAATTGGAGGAATGAATAGTGAACAATAAACTACTAAGCGCATTGTTTGCGGCTGGTTTTGCGGTAATGATGATGTCTTCTACATCATTTGCTGCTGATGAGACGCTCGCAGAGTTTCACGTTGAAATGGGTGGCTGTGAAAGCTGCCATGCTAATGAAGAACCGTCTGCTGATGGTGCTTATGAATTTGAACAATGTCAAAGTTGCCATGGCACATTAGCCGAAATGGACGAAAATCATAAGCCACATGATGGTGTATTAATGTGCGCAGATTGTCATGCACCACATGAAGCCAAAGTAGGTGATAAACCAACATGTGATACATGCCATGATGATGGTCGTACAGCAAAATAAGCTATCTTTGATGGCAAAAAATACCGACATTTTGTCGGTATTTTTGTTTCTATTAGACGAACGTTACCGTGTTATTGTTGCTAGAAATATCTTCTTGTCGCTGAATAACGAGTATCCAATCAAATTACGCTTATCAAAAGTGGTCCTGGCATAGACCTTTTCTGCTCATTAACCATCTAGGTAAGTAATCTCAATAACGTTTTTATATGACTTAGCCGTGTCAATTTGACTGGGCTAGTGGAGATAATGGCTCAAAAGCGTCACGTCATTTTTATTTTATTAGCTTAAAGTTAGGCATTCTTCAATCAAGTTAACTAGAATGAGATAACGTCAATAATCAATCGCCAATCAGTACTAAGCACTAGTATTAAGGTCTATTTTTGATTGTTTTCATTATTCTTTTGACTGATATGCAGACGAGGCCATGGTTGTTAGTATTACCTTGTTTGAATATAGGTTTAGCATTGAAGGCTGTTGATTTAATCACATGGAGTGTATCAAATGTTTAAAGTCGTAAATTGGATGATAGTATCGAGGTCTGAGTTATTAGTCGATTTGCTCGATTGCCGATGGCCACAAGAGTTTTTGGTTAAATTAACTAAAACCCAGCCTAGCAATATGGCTAAAATGTTAGCAGTTGAACCGATTGAGATAGTTTTTTTTGACCTATCAACCATCGATTTACAACAAGCCTATCAATTACAACGCCTGATTGAACGTGAATATTGCTCCATTCATACTGTGTTTATCAATTTCCCTAAGCAGCTTGATACCCGATTCCTTATTCATCCTTTAACGATAGGGGTGTTTTATACTGATAGCAGCCTTGCAGAAATTAGCATTGGTTTAAATGACATAATGAAAGGTCGAAGAGTCATACCGCAGGATTTATTACGTTCAATGGTGGACGATGATAATCATGATGATAATGAGCAGTTAACAATCCGCGAACGTGAAGTGCTACAAACCTTGCTAACTGGCAGTACCAATTTAGACATAGCTAACCAATTATTTGTAAGTGAATCAACCATCAAAACGCATTTATATCGCGCCTTTAGAAAAATCGGTGTGTCTAGTCGTGGCCAAGCAATTGCTTGGGCGCAAACTCACATGCATGAAGTAAGGTTATAAGCACTTGCTTGTCGGTTAATCATATGGCGAAAAAACACAAGATAAAAAGAGGTATACAAAGATACCTCTTTTTATCTTTGAGTGATTAACCAAGCCACAATGATGTTTTAGATGCATCTTTGATGCTAAGGGAAATGGTATCTAAAGCGGCTTCACTAATTGGCAAGGTTCCTTGCATCAGTTCATCACGTCTAAACCAGTGTAGGCTGATTTGCTCACCAACCGTCAAGCTTTGCAATTGCTGTTCAAATTGTGCTGTAACTTGTAAATTATCTGCTGCAATTAATAAATCACCCGCACTAAGACCCGCTTGATGGGCCGGACTGTGTTGGATGACGCTCAACACTTTTAAGCCCAACGATTCCGCTTTTGTTCTAGCACCAAAGCCAATGTTAAAGCCTTTAGCATCACCGCCACCTAAATCTGTGTTACCTTCGCTTGCTCGAAGCGTCATAGACACCCCTACCTGAGCCAGTAAGGCTTCAAGCGGTATATCATCACAGCTATTGAGGTAAGCAAATACATCATCACATGGACGTTTTAGGATGGTTTCAACAATCCGTTGATGGCTAAGCGGATCGGTACCGACACCGGTTAAGCCGTATTGTTGCCAAAGCTGACGCATAACATCGTCTAAACTTTTTTGCCCCTGGGTTTCAATGCGAAGGGTTAAATCTAAAAATAACCCAAACAGTGCCCCTTTGGTGTAATAGCTGACAATGGCATTAGCGGCATTTTCATCTTGCTTATAAAACTTGGTCCAAGCATTAAAACTTGACTGTTTTAGGGTTTGCTTAAAACGACCTTGACCTCTATATACTCGGGTCATAATTTGGCTAAGCAAGGTAAGGTAAGCGGCTTGATCAATACATTGAGATTTAAAGGTAATTAAATCATCATAGTACGAAGTAATCCCCTCATATGCCCATAGCTGCTCTGTGTAAGACTCTTGCGATAAATCAAATGGGCTAAATTCAGCCGGTTTAATTCGTTTTACATTCCATGAGTGAAAGTATTCATGGCTGCACAGTGACAAATAAGTGCGGTAACCTTTATCGACAGGTGCTTCTAAAGACTGAGGTAAATCATTACGTGAACACATTAGTGCAGTTGAGGCTTTATGCTCTAAGCCACCAAAACCATTGTCTAACACTGTGGTCATAAATACATAGCGTTCAAAAGGAGCTGGAGTGCCAAATAAATTGATTTGGTATTCGCATATGGCTTTAAGATCTTTGGCTAAGCGAGCCATGTTGGCTCTATGCTTACCACTTAATACGATATCGTGAGGCACGCCGGCTGCATAAAATGTCTCTATGGTTAGCTCGCCCATTTCAACCGGATGATCGATTAAGTCGTCATAGTTTTCCGCGCTAAAATCACCAAAGCCGAATTGCTCGCCAGTGGTTCGAGTCATGCTGGTGGCCAAGGTCCAATGGGATAATTCAGCTAGTGCTGGTGTTGCAATTGTGACTCTATGAGATTGAGATTCCAGCCCTTTGGCGGCTAAAAACACACTACTGCCATTGAAGAAGCCATGATTAGTGTCCAAATGTGCAGTGCGGACAGACAAGTCCCAAGCATAAATTTGGTAGCATAAGCTAATATGGCTACCCTGATTATTTAACTGCCAGGTTTGTTTGTCTAATTGAGTAACGGATAGCGGTTGTTGATTTTCTTTAGCATCAATGTCAATTATGTTTTTAGCAAAATCGCGGATCATGTAGCTACCGGGTAGCCAAGCGGGTAAACAAAAAACTTGTGATGGAGATGCTTCAGAGACAGTTAACGTGACTTCAAATAAGTGTGCTTTTGGATCGATCGCATGGATATGGTAATGCATAAAGAATTCCGAATAAGTAGGCGAGTCACAATCAAAACGATTGAGCTATAATCGACAATGCTGCCAAAAATGCCGACGTTAAGCAAACGAATCCCATTTTGAGCAAAAGATTATCCATAATGAGCGGTTTTACTGGAGTGATAGTTCAAAGAATTGATAGTATTATCAAAAGCAACAATGCAGTTATTTAATGAGGGCACCAAAATGGCTGAAGAAACCATATTTAGCAAAATTATTCGTCGTGAAATTCCAGCGGATATTTTATATCAAGATGATTTAGTTACTGCATTTAGGGATATTGCACCGCAAGCTCCTACCCATATTTTGATTATTCCTAACCATCTAATCGCCACGACTAATGACGTTAAGGCTTCTGATGAACAAGCATTAGGCCGGATGATGACGGTCGCGGCTAAACTTGCTGATGAAGCGGGTATTGCACAAGACGGTTATCGATTAATTATGAATTGCAATAAACACGCTGGCCAAGAGGTTTATCATATCCACATACATCTTTTGGGCGGTAAGCCGTTAGGCCCAATGCTGAGTCGTGACTAATGAAAATCAATAGCGATTTTTTTCCGTTAACCGAAGTGGCCAGTCGATTTGTTAATCAGTTAGCTCAATGCCGCCGTTTAGGGCTTACTGTCCAAGAGGCCAGTGAGCATCACGTGCTTATTGAGTTACCTTACAGCCAAGACATCATTGGTTATCCTGACACTGGGGTGATCCATGGCGGGGTGATTACCACCCTAATAGACACCGCCTGTGGCACGGCAGTGGTATGTGCAATATTAAAAAAATATCAATCGTTAGAATTGTCACCGACACTGGATTTACGGGTCGATTACATGAAACCTGCTGAGCCGCATAAATCGGTTTATGGGTTTGCAGAATGTTATCGATTATCGCCAAGCGTGGCTTTTACCCGCTCGATAGCTTACCAAGACAGTATTGATGAACCTATTGCTCACGCAGTGGGATCGTTTATGCGCATTAGCCCAGAAATGGTTGGTGAATCGTTTCGGCAAGCATTAATGGGTAATTTGCCGGAGACGAAATCATGAGTGAGCCAAGCAATATCAGTACGCAAACGGGTCTAGATGTTCAAGATGTGGTCAAACGGGCCATAGAGTTAAATGACTATAGTTACCTTCTTGAAAAAGTACCTTACTCACAATTTATAGGTATGTCTGTGGCGCGTTTTGGCGATGAAATGGTATTTAAATTACCCGCTAAAGATGACAATATTGGTAATCCTATATTACCTGCTATTCACGGTGGTGTGCTTGCTGGGTTTATGGAAATGTCAGCTATTGTGCAGTTAATGGTGTTTATGCAAGCTAAGAAAGTGCCTAAAATTGTCGATTTTTCAATTGATTATTTACGCGCAGGTTTGCATCAAGACACCTTTGCTGAATGCAAAATTACTCGCCAAGGTCGTAGAGTTGCAAACGTCAGCATGAACTGTTGGCAAACCAACCGCAAGCAGCTGATTGCGACAGCACGAGCACATTTTCTACTGGATTAGTCATGATGTGCTGCTGTGTTAGAGACAAGTTCAATTGCATCTATTTATTAAGGGAATATTGTATGAAAACATCATTATTATGTCTTATCGCTTCTGCGCTGTTACTTTCGGCTTGTGCGCATAATACTGCGGGTATCTCTGCTAATTCTAGTGGCCAACTTAGGGTTGATAATACCTCATTTGCTCGTGACGTTAACGTGACCGATATTTCATCACTTATGGTCGCGGACTTAATCAAAGCGTCAGCATTGATTCAAAGCCAATCGAGTACTGATTTGCGTATTCAATACAAATTCACTTGGTTCGATGCGAGTGGATTTACGGTTGAAGATGAAGCAAGCAGCTGGAAATCAGTTAAGTTACATGGCAAGCAGCAGTTACAAGTCGGTGCGGTTGCGCCCAATTCGCAAGTCACCCGATTTGAGGTCTATGTGAGGCAAGCATTCTCCAATTAGACTCCATTATCATTAGCTTTAAGCTTATTTATGACAATAATCGATGTGATTTAGTGTGAGGGTTAATTAATTGCATTGTTGAGTTATCAAATTGTGTCACTGCTCGTGTATTCATATTGAAGTTAGTTTATAATCGAGACCGCCAAGGGGTGTTCAGTAAAACCTGAACTGAGATGTCTGTATGACGAACCCTTAGAACCTGATCCGGCTTATACCGGCGTAGGAATGGGCCACACTATAACTCGGTGCACCTCTTATTCGCTACTCTTGCCGGATCTCAAAATTACTATTTGAGGTCCTATGTTCACGAAAAATTCTATTAGATTACACCACACCCCCATTGCCTTAGCGGTGATTACAGCCATAAGCTCACCTATTGCTATGGCTAAAACCGCTGATGTTGAACGCGTAACACCTGAATATGAAAAAATGGAAGTCATTGTCGTTAATGCTGATTTTAGTAATATCAGCCTTGAGAAAATGCCCTCCAGTGTCACCGTTATTGATGCGCAACAATTAGAAGATGAAGGCGCACAGCATTTTGAAGATGTGCTCAATTCGATTGCTAACTTTAATTGGTCTGGTGGTAGCTCTCGACCTAAATACTTCCAAATTCGAGGTGTTGGTGAGCAAGAGCAATATCAAGGTGCACCTAACTCATCAGTTGGTTTTGTGGTCGACGACATCGATTTATCAGGCCTTGGCATGGTATCGAGTATGTACGACATGCAACAGGTTGAAGTGTTGCGTGGTCCGCAGGGGACTCAGTATGGTGCCAACGCATTAGCCGGATTAATTTACCTAAAAAGTAACGACCCTACAGAGTCGTTTGAGCATGGCGCAAAAGTCAGCTTAGGTGACGATAACCTGCGCACTCTGTCAGGATTCAGCTCCGGCCCGCTCAATGACTCAGGCAAACTACTCTACCGGGTATCGTTAGAGCAACATAACCAAAATGGTTATCGTGACAACCTTTATCTTAATCGCGACGATACCAATGAGCGTGACGAGTTGACTGCCAGAGCGAAGTTACGTTGGTATGCGACTGACGATTTGCAAGTTGATTTAACCTTGTTACATGCAAACTTTGATAATGGCTACGATGTGTGGACATTAGACAATAATCCCAGCAACACCCTAACTGACCAACCTGGCGTCGATACGCAAAAAACCTCCGGTGCTGGGATTAAATTTATTTATTCTGGTATACCAACATTTGATTTCACGTCGTTAACCTCGTTTGCGCAAACCGACCACCATAATGGTTATGATGGCGATTGGGCTAATCCAGAATATTGGGCAAGCAAACAATGTGCAGCTTATGATGACTTTGGTGCCGTTAATGGCAGCGAACCTTGTGTTTACGATTATACCTGGGATAAAAAGGGCGACCGTAAAACCTTTACCCAAGAATTTCGTCTATCGTCAAAGACGGCTGGGCGTATTTTTGCAGGCAGCACCGACTGGTTAGTTGGCGTGTATGCGATGAATTTACAAGAAGATAATGACTTGTATTCAGAGTACAACACTTATCCAGATGAAGTGCTGCAGTCCAGTTACGATGCGACCAATTATGCGGTATTTGCTCAATTAGACAGCCATTTAGGTGATGAATATTTATTGTCTACAGGACTACGACTTGAACGTCGTGACAGTGATTATAGTGACAGTAATGAAGATAATTTCGCCCCATCAGAAGATATGTGGGGCGGGCATATTGCGTTATCAAAAGCCATTAATGCTGACCACAATGCCTATGTACGTATTGCCCGCGGTTATAAAGCGGGTGGTTTTAATATGACATTACCAGCTCAATTATCAGACAAAAAAGAGTTCGATACTGAGATCCTATATAACTATGAATTGGGCTTGAAATCGAGCTGGTTTGACGGTGAAGTCGATTCTACATTTGCGCTATTTTATATGGATCGCCAAGATCAACAAGTCGCCGCGTCGTTACAAGATCCTGATAGCCCCCAACGGTTTATTCTATTTACTGAAAATGCTGGTAGCTCGAATAACTATGGTGCAGAACTCGATGCTAAATGGTATTTAACCGAGAATATTGAGTTTTATGGCAGCTTTGGTTGGTTAGAAACCGAATATGGCCGATATCAATACAGCGATAAATATGGCTCAACTGTCGATTTGTCTGGCCGTGAACTGGCTCATTCACCTAACGTTACCTACAGTGCCGGTATGACCTATGTTGCTGACTCTGGTTGGTTTGCCAACGTGAATGCCAGTGGTAAAAGTCAGTTTTATTACTCGGACAGCAACGAGTCCAAGTCAGATGCTTATACCATTTATAATGCCCGTGTAGGTTATGAAACGCCAACTTGGTCGGCTTATTTATGGGGCCGTAATATGTTTGATGAACAGTATGGCGTGCGTGGTTTTTACTTTGGCAACGAGCCAGATCAGGGCTGGGTAGATAAACAATATATTCGTTACGGTGACCCTCGCCAGTTAGGTGTGACCTTAGAAGTCCAATTTATGTAATTAAACAAGGCCGCTGTAACTTAATTTACAGCGGTGTTAATTAAGGAATTAACATGAAATTAACAGCAGAAATCAGCATGTATCCGTTGAATGAAAATTATCTTGATCCGATTAAGTGGTTTATCGGCAGACTAGATAGTTATAGCAATATTGAACGAGTCACTAATGCGATGGCAACACAGGTGTGTGGCGAGTATGCGGATGTAATGTCGATGCTAGCCATTGAAATGCAAGCGGCTCATCAGAAATGGGGCAAGGCTGTGTTTGTGTGTAAATTTATCGGTGGTGAACTTAACCTTGCACATAGCGAATAACATTCATGAATGATTTATTGTTAACGCTGCAACAAGCCTTGAGTGAGGCGTCATTAATGACGTTTTGGGAGGCGATTGCGGTTATGTTAGCCTTGGCTTACTTAATTCTGGCGATGAAGACCAATATTTGGTGCTGGTCTGCCGCATTTGTTAGCACTGCGATTTACACGGTATTATTTTGGAATGTTTCCTTGTTGATGGAATCGGTACTCAATATCTATTACATGGGGATGGCGGTATACGGTTATTGGTTGTGGTTACATGTACCAGACTTGCAGCATAGAAATTCCCACAATATTGATTCACATAATAATACTCATCACACCATAGATACTCACCAGCTGAATATAACCAGTTGGTCTTGGAGTGCTCATGTCGTTGTGATTAGCGTAACATCATTGGTTTCTATGCTGGTGGGGTATGTTATGGCCAATTATACCTCGGCAGCATTTCCCTATGTTGACGCGGCAACCACGTGTTTTGCGGTAGTAACAACCTACTTAGTCGCCAAAAAAGTGTTGGAGAACTGGCTTTATTGGGTAGTCATTGATTTTGTGTCTATCTATTTGTACTTCCAAAAAGGCTTGATGTTGACCTCTGGGCTGTTTGTTTTATATGTCGCGATGGCCTTGGGTGGCTACATCATGTGGCGCAAAAAATATCGTCACAATATAATACAGCAACAGAATACCATCCAAGAAGTGGTTGGCGCATAGCCAACCACTTTCCCTTTTTAATAGAGTAAATATCAGATGCCACAAGCCTTGTTATCTCTGCCTAATGAGATACTTGATATGATTGAGCAAACGATGCCAGTCCCATTGTTTCAGCAACTTGCTGCACAATGTACGGCGGTAATGGTTTTTAATATAGGCATGAGCAATATTAATATTAAGCTCTGTTGTAACGATGGCGATAAGGTATTAAGAGTCAATCAAGCTCACAGTAATTGGTGTGATAGAAAGCTTGAAGTGGCCTGTTGGCAAGTCGCGATGGCAGCTAACATTGCACCGGCCCTGATTTGGGTCAGTGATAATAATCAAATATATTTAAGTGAGTTTATTGATCAACAAAACATGGATTGGTCGATCTTTTTTACAATGCGTGGTCAGGAATCGATTCGACAAGCAACAAAGACGCAGATTACAGCAGTGGATGCGGTGCCTTTATTAAGCGAATTATTTCGAACGCTCAGTGGATTACCCATACCGAATAAAAGTATGACTGTGAGCACTCAGTGGCAACAATACGCACATCAATTAGACTCATTAAGTGCATCGCAAACCAATTTGCAGTGGCAACACGCTTGGCAGCAATTATTGCGCTTAAATGGCCTTGTTCGACAGTGGTTATCGCAGCTGGAGGCTTGTGTGTTGCTGCCTGCTTTTTGTCATCGAGATTTGACCCCGCATAATTTACTGCTCAGCGGTCATCAATCGCAGCGCTTATTATGCATTGATTATGAATACGCGGTGGCCAGTCATCCGTTATTTGATTTAGCCAGTGTGATAGCCACACATGAGTTATCATCAAGGCAAGTAAATCAATTAGTTGATAGCGTTATCTTGCAGTATTGCCAAACCTCTAATCTTACAGATGTTGCTGCAGCTAAAGCGGCATTACCAGCAGCCATCAATTGTTTTTGGCTATTTTCAGCGATGTGGGCATTATTAATGGCCGCCAAAGAACCACAAAAATCCACACAATACATACATTACTTTACAAAATATTTTACATTAATGACTTGCTAATATGCCCTGATAACGTACAAATAAGATAAGTTTTGCAAAGGAAATCATTTGTGTCTAAAAAATTAATTATCCTGCTGTTAAGTAGCTTATTTTTTGTTGGCTGCTCAACTAAAGTAAGTTACTTCTTTTTGGATTGGGCGATTGAGTGGGAAGTTGAAGAATACGTAGACTTAACCTCAGAGCAACAAGACAAATTTGATCTCATTGTTGAGTCTTTTCTCGTCTGGCATCGCCAGCAAGAGTTGCCACGTTATCGTGATCAACTGTCATTATTATCAAGCTTAACCAATCAGCAGACCATGACGCCAGAGTTATGGCTTGAACAAGTCTCAATGGCAAAAGCTCATTGGTATCGTATTTTCGATTTTGTTATGCCAGATCTGTTACCTCTTATTGCGAGTCTAAGCGATGAACAAGTGGAGCAGATTTTAGTGCAGCTGAAAAAAGAACAACGAGAGTTAATTGAAGAATATGCAGGTAAAGATCAAGCCGAATTGATAACCGACTCAGACAAAAGAATCGCGAAGCAATTATCTGAATGGACAGGGAATGTAACTGATGAGCAAAAAAGTATTATTCACCAAGCCAATACTAAACGTTTAGCAACATTAGATATGTGGTTAGAGTATCGCCATGAGTGGTTGAACCAATTTGAACAAGCACTGAAACGCCGCCAGCAAACAGAATATTTTACTCAACAAATGACGTTATTGATGGTTTCACCTGACGAGCTAAAATCTCAAATCTATCGAGATAATGTAACTGAAAATACCCGAAAATTCGGTTCAATGTTGATTACTTTAAATCGCACTTTTAGTCCAAAACAACGTAAGCATTTCGATAAAAAACTAACAGAGTTAGTGGATGATTTAACTGAGCTTCATTTAGACAAATAAACAAGCATCTAATGAGTATCATAGCCTCAGCTGAAATCTTTTCTATTCTTCGCGGGTCTCTTGAAGTAATAACGAGATCAGTAGGGATGATTATGCAAATGCTTAGCGGGTTATATCAACAGTTTTTAAATGTCATTAAACACATTCAAGGTTTTGCGCCATTAGCGTTGAGAATTTATTTAGCACCTGTGTTAATGCAAGCCGGTTATAACAAATTATCACATTTTGAAGACTCCGCCGCTTGGTTTGGTAATCCAGATTGGGGATTGGGTTTGCCTATGCCTGAAGTCATGGTAGCAATGGCAGCAGGTACAGAATTGTTTGGTGGTTTTTTACTGCTAATCGGACTTGCTACTCGCATGGTTGCAATGCCTATGATGATGACCATGTGCGTAGCCGCTTTTGCGGTGCACTTACCTAATGGTTGGTTAGCCATTGCCGATCCCAGTTCGTGGTTAGCAAATGAGCAAGTATTAGCATCAGCGGAAAAGTTGGCTGCGGCCAAGTCTATTTTACAACAGCATGGTAACTATGAATGGCTTACCAGCTCAGGTAACTTGGTTATCCTTAATAATGGTATTGAGTTTGCTATGACCTATCTCATCATGTTGTTTGCTCTCTTTGTACTAGGGGGCGGGCGCTACACCAGTGTTGATTATGTTATCGCTGAGCGTTTTTTAAAAAATGCCTAACGAGGATCTGTTTTAATTGAGTCCAAAAAGATCAACCCTGTTTTGAATATATCCCACCCAATAGGTGGGATATTTGTTAATATCGGTACCTGAATTCATTCCAAAGGAGCGTATCTTGGACGCAACACAACTACTCCTGACTCGCCAGTCTACACCACGCCTAATTGCCCCAGCACCAAATGCTGAGCAACTTACATTATTGCTCAATGCCGCTGCAAGAGTGCCTGATCATGGAGCATTGAACCCATGGGAATTTATTATCGCAATTGATGATGGTTTAGCTAAATTGGCAGACATTTTCGTTGACGCCGCTAAAATAACGGGAGCCGATGAAGCATTTCTCGCCAAAGTGGCCAATATGCCTTATCGCGCCCCCATGGTCATTACTGTGGTTGCAAAAACACAAGTACACGATAAAGTCCCCATTTTGGAACAGCAAATTGCAGCTGGTTGCGCCACAATGGCAATGCAACAAGCCGCTTTTGCCATTGGACTCGGTGCCGTATGGCGCACTGGTGATTTTGCTTTTGATGCTAATGTACACCAACAATTAGGCTTGTCTAAGCAAGACCAAATTGTCGGTTTTTTATATGTGGGAACACCTGCGGTAACTGCGCCAATAAAACCACTAAAAGAAGGTCAGCAATTCGCTCGCTATTTATAAGCTAAGCCAATACAAGATATGAGCCTTACTTTAACGAATATAAAATGAGGCTCGTTTTTGGCGATTCAATAAGCTAATAAAAGCATTTATGTCAATGGCTATTCGTAGAACTCAAGTGGGATCATATTCTGATAAACATAATAACCTAACGGCCCCATTAACAAACTGAGTGAAGACCACACAATCCGTTGGGCATTTTTGATATGTGCTTTCGACGTTAAGGCTCGATAGCAAAAGTGAATATGTAAAATCAATAATGCAATAAGCATTAAGACTAACGTAATGTCCATATTATCCATGTCATGTTCCTTTGCGTTCCAGCAATGACTTAGTTAAGTATAAGTTTACAATTGAAATCTGTAGTCAAAAGAATAAAAATCCATTTTCTTTAACTGCTATTCATTGTTTATGTTATTTAATTTACTTGAAAAATAAACCAATTCATAGCCTGTAAACCATTAAATATTCATAATTTTTTAATTTTTGCACTAAGGTATGACGCGTCCATCATCATTCGTTGAATGTTTGAACTGGATCTTATTTTGTTGTGGTAACCACAATGGATATTTGTACATCGCCAGAATAAATAATTGGCTATTGACTAGCGTGGCCAACCAAGTATGGACTTTAGGGTAGGGCATGCCGTTAAACCATGCAGGTTCAACATTAGCAAATTGCCTAATAAAGGGGAAAATAGCAAAATCGGCCAAAGTAGGCGTGTCGGTACACAAATACAGGTGTTTTTGTAACTGATTTTCCAGTAACTGAATAAACTGCTCAGCGTGCTGTCGGTAGTATAGTTGACTGTATTCAGGGTACCTGTCTGCATACTTGTATTTATCTAGCCAAGGCTTAAAGTCACAATCGTTAGCATTTATGAGCCTTGTCGTTGTGGGCTTATCTAACCATGACAATAGCGATTGATACTCGCCAGGCGTTAAGTGATGGGTTGCAATATCAGGATACTCAGTTAATGCATAGCGCATGATATCAATGCTTTCACTGATCACTTGGTTGTCCTGTGTGACTAATACGGGCACAGTACCTTTGGCTGATATCGCTAACATCTGCCTAGGTTTATGTTTAAGTTCAATTTCACGTACTAGTGGGTTTAGCTTGCTTAAATGTATCCCCATACGGGCGCGCATTGCATATGGGCAGCGACGAAAGCTATATAAAATGGCACAATTCATTAGATGTCATATAAAATTAAGTCTTACTAATAGAGTAACGCTTTAGAGATAAAAATCCCAAAATAAAATGCAAATCACAGTGAAAACCTTGGTTGGAATTGTTTTAGTATTTTTTTTAGTGTGATTTAGGTATACTTTCGGCCGTTTTTTTGAGTCTGCACACTGTGTGCGGACCTTATTATATGCACTGGAAATTAAGTTCCAGCTAGCGGAGACGCCACTGTTATGCAAGACACTCATCAACACCTTACTCAACACTCTCAGCCAGAGACATTGCAACCCAGCTCTAAAGTTGCGGTGTGCGCATTATATAAATTTGTTGCCTTACCTCATTTTGAAGCTATTCGTCAGCCATTGCTGACTGTGATGGAACAACATGATATCAAAGGAACCTTGTTACTGGCCCAAGAAGGGATCAATGGCACAGTTGCTGGAACCCAAGCAGCAATTGAAGATTTATTGACTTGGTTAGACACACAACCAGGTCTTGATAACATTGTCACCAAGTGGTCTTTTGACGATGAAATGCCATTTTACCGCACCAAAGTAAAGCTTAAAAAAGAAATCGTCACTATGGGCGTTGAAGGTATCGACCCGCGTAAAGTGGTAGGTACCTATGTTAAGCCGAAAGACTGGAATGCCCTGATTTCAGATCCTGATGTGGTGCTGGTTGATACTCGTAATGATTACGAAGTGAAGATAGGCACATTTAAAAATGCCGTCAATCCTGTTACCGAGACGTTTCGTGAGTTCCCTGAGTACGTTAAACAAAACCTCGATCCTGCTAAGCATAAAAAAGTGGCGATGTTTTGTACTGGTGGTATTCGTTGTGAAAAATCGACGGCTTATTTAAAAGAGCAGGGCTTTGATGAGGTTTATCATCTTGAAGGTGGCATTTTAAAATATCTTGAAGAAGTCGAGCAAGAACAAAGCCTATGGGAAGGTGAGTGTTTTGTATTTGATAACCGCGTGGCGGTGAATCACAGCCTTGAAAAAGGTCAATACGATCAGTGTAATGCTTGTCGTATGCCGATAACTGAAGCTGAAAAGCAAACTGATGCTTATGTTCAAGGCGTGAGTTGCCCGCATTGCATCGATAAGGTACCCGCTGAGCAGCGTCAGAGATTTATTGAGCGTGAGCGTCAAGTTCAATTAGCCAAACAACGTGGCGAAGTTCATATTGGCAGTGACGTAAAGCAAGTCATTGATGCACGCCGTCAGCACAAAGAAGCTCAGCGTAAAGCCCAAGAAAAAGTAAACAGTAAACAGTAAAGGTTAACCGTTAAACTAAAGAGTGAACTAAACAGTTAAAGCCCATCATTGCCGATGGGCTTTTTTGTGGCAGAGCGCCGTTATCATCGAAGCTCACTAAGTTGTCACTGATTGACTAAAAATACATTACAGCGAACCCATTCCTTGATTAACGCTAGATAAATAACATCAAGCTTTTCTTGTAGATGAATCACCTTATCTTGTATTTTCGCCATTGCTGGATAATAAAATTGCGCGCCGTGCAGAGGCAAAACGAGCCTTAAAAAACTCTCCATGCTACTCGAAAAATACCTAACAACCGTACACGTTCAGTTAATGGACCATGTTTATCGTAGGCTTCTTACAACACTCAGGCATTAAAGGATAACCAGGATAACTCTTAGTCAATTGAGCGATTTTTAAGCCGAGGATGCAATGAGACCTGTTAGAAGATTGATATGCAACATATTGAATTATCTGTATCTAACTAAAAGTACTAATGGAGAAATACTCTGTGGCACTTAGTTTATGAGGTTTTATGACAGATTTATTGATGGGCTAAGCTTTTCCTTGGTACAAAACCGCATAAATGGTTTAGCAAAACCGATTATTATGCTATTTTGAGCGCTTTTTTTATTTGAATGACTAAAGGTAGGCCGATGTTTGTTGGATTCGATTATGGCAGTGCTAACTGCGCGATTGGGGTAATGATTGATAATGCAGTGGCATTATTGCCATTATCAGCGGACTCAGATTTCATGCCGTCAACATTATATGCGATGGACCGCGAGCTAATAGCCGAAGCTGTATATTGGGGCTTACCTGAACATTTAAAAGCGCAGTATTCTCATTTACGCAGTTCGCAATTGATGCGGGCAAAACAAATGCGCCATGAGCTAGATCTGTCACCAAACGAGCAAGCCGTGTTTGTTGGACAAGCTGCAATAGATGCCTATTTGGAGATGCCTGAAGAAGGTTTTTATGTGCGTTCACCAAAGTCTTTTTTAGGTGCTAATGGCCTGCGTGTTGAGCAAATTGCCTTATTTGAAGACATTGTCACCTTGATGATGCAGCACGTTAAATCCTTAGCCGATAAGGCATTAAGTGCCAAATCACTGACATCAGCGAGCCATGCAGTGATCGGCCGACCAGTTAACTTCCAAGGCATTGGTGGCGAAGAAAGTAATCTGCAGGCCGAAGCTATTTTACGTCTAGCGGCCACGCGTTCGGGCTTTACTGATGTAACGTTTTTATTTGAGCCCTTAGCGGCGGGGATGGATTTTGAGTCAAATCTTAACGATGACAATACCGTGCTTGTCGTTGACGTTGGCGGTGGTACCACTGATTGCTCTGTAGTAAAAATGGGCCCGTCACATATCCATCAACAAGACCGAACGTCGGACTGCTTTGGCCATTCAGGCCAACGTATCGGCGGTAATGATTTAGATATCGCACTAGCAATGACAGGCTTAATGCCAAGTTTTGGTGCTGACACCTTAATGATTAACGGTAAACCTATGCCAAGAACGCCTTTTTGGAACTCGGTTGCGGTAAATGACATCAGTGCTCAACGTGATTTTGTTAGTTTACAGTCGCGCAAATTAGTTGAGCAGTTAATTAAGGAAGCTCAGCAACCTGAGCGATTAGTTCGTTTACAAAAAGTACAAAAAAATCAAATGAGCTATCAAGTTGTCCGTCAAGCTGAAGCGGCGAAGATCAGTTTGTCTGATCATGACACGATTCAATGCCCATTGGATTTTATTGAAAAAGGCTTGTTTGTCCCTCTAAGTGCAGCGCAGTTTGCGCAAGCCATCAATGATCCTCTCGCTAAAGTTGAGGCGTTAATGAAACAAGCAATGCAAACGGCTATCACTAAAGCAGAACAACAAGATTGCGACATGCCAACCACTCCTGATATCGTGTATGTCACAGGCGGTACAGCCCGAAGCCCAGCGATATATGACAGAATTGCGAGTGTGTATCCTGATGCTAAAGTCGTGGTGGGTGATCATTTTGGTTCGGTAACAGCAGGTTTAACTCGTTGTGCTCAAAGCGCATTTTAACGAGATTACATTTAACAGATAAAGGCTCGTTATTATGCGAACAAATAGCCTGTAGGTTAGCAACCTTGTTAGCCAAGGGCTCCACCTTATGAAGCCCTTAATTAAGTGTAATGGGGCGGTGCGAAGATATAGGCAAGCTCTTTTGACGATAATTACTGTCCAATTTTATAAGGTTTACTGATGAAAAAAATACTTACCGCGATATGTTTAGCTACACTTGTTACTGCGTGCTCTGATAATGAAGTTGGTGATGTTTCACTGGGAATGTTTACTACGCAAGATATAAAACTAAATATTTTAAAAGATGAAATTGTCTCTGGTGTAACCTGTCATATCGCCTCAATCGAAGCCAACCTGAGTTTTTCAGACCCAAGTGATAGCTCCATCTCTTGCAGACAAACTGGTGAGATCACTGCGGATATGATTGCACAAATAGATAAGAGTAAATCAGGTGAAGTGGTATTTAAAAAATCAAAAAGTATTTTTTTCAAATCAATGAAGATTAGAAGGATCTTCGATGCTGAAAATCAAACCCTGATGTATGTTTCTTATTCCACTAAAGAAACATCAGGAAGTTTTAAGCATAGTCTTTCGACAGTGCCACTTTGGGGAACCAAAGCCTATGTTGAGCCAATTCAAGCTCAATAATCACCAGGTTAGCGCTAGCTCATGGCAGCCACATACCTTGGTTGACTATTGTTCGTAGCCATTAGATATAACTGCTTGTGAGTTCAATAAGTCGCTATTCACAGATCCTCGATATTGTTTAACATATAAAAAATGCCTGTTAGGGTTACTAACAGGCATTGTTACTTGATTTCATTTACTTTATGCGTGAATTAACATTCGACGATATTCACCGCAAGACCGCCTTTGGCCGTTTCTTTATATTTGCTGCGCATATCTTTACCGGTTTCCATCATGGTTTTAATCACTTTATCCAGTGAGACTTTATGATTACCGTCGCCGCGCAGCGCCATACGTGAAGCATTAATCGCTTTTACCGCTCCCATGGCATTACGTTCAATACAAGGCACTTGCACTAAGCCGCCAACAGGATCACAGGTTAAGCCTAGGTTATGTTCCATGCCAATTTCAGCGGCATTCTCAACCTGTTCTACAGTTCCGCCCATAATTTCAGTTAACGCACCGGCTGCCATTGAACAGGCTACGCCTACTTCGCCTTGGCAACCGACTTCGGCGCCAGAAATGGAGGCATTTTTCTTGTACAAAATACCAATGGCAGCAGCGGTTAACAGATAGCGACTACATACATCGATATCCACTTCTTGAACAAACATGTCGTAGTAACACAATACCGCAGGAATAATCCCCGCAGCACCGTTTGTTGGTGCGGTTACGACGCGATCGCCTGCTGCATTTTGCTCATTAACCGATAAAGCAAACAAATCAACCCAGTCCATAGCGGTCAATGGGTCAGTGTTATTGCGTCCTTCTGCTTTTAAGCGGCGGTAGAGCGCGGGAGCACGTCGGCGTAACTTTAAACCGCCTGGCAATATGCCTTCCTTTTGATAACCGCGTTCAACGCAGTTTTTCATGGTTTGCCAAATTTTCCACAAACCTTGCTTGATTTCATCTTCACTGGCAATGCTAAGTTCATTGGCCATCATTAATGATGAAATGCTTAAGCCATTATCACAACACAGTTGCAGCAATTGCAGGGCACTATTGAAGTCATAAGGTGCTTGTTCAATTGGCGTTGCTGGAGATGCATTTTGTTGAGTGATTTCATCTTCATCGAGAATAAAACCACCACCAACAGAATAATAAGTACGTTGATATATGCATTCGCCTTTAGACAAAGCATATAAGGTCATGGCATTAGCATGCGCAGGTAAGGTTTTACGTCTGTGGTAGGTAACACCGTCTTCGCGAGTAAATTTAACCTGACGACCGTCTGCCAAGGTAAGCTTTTGGCTGGTAGACACAGTCTCTAAAATGGCATCAATGGCATCGGTATCGACGGTTTCTGGGTCT
The DNA here is from genome assembly GCF_041439795.1 of Shewanella sp. 5S214. NCBI lineage: Bacteria > Pseudomonadati > Pseudomonadota > Gammaproteobacteria > Alteromonadales > Shewanellaceae > Shewanella > Shewanella sp. 5S214. Next base: position 98,843 of record NZ_JBGOOV010000006.1, on the reverse strand, counting down.
TCACCCATTAGGCCTAAAATAACCGCTTTACCTGTGCCGTGGCCTTTGCCTGTTTGACCTAACGATCCAAATAATTCTGTTTGTAACTCGTCGGTATTCGCTAATAAGTTATTATCAGCGACATGCTGTATAAAAATTTTACCAGCTTTCATAGGACCCACAGTATGAGAACTAGAAGGACCGATACCAATTTTGAACATGTCAAATACACTAATCATGTTGTTTAACCCTTGCTGAGTCGTTTATTGTTTTCGTTATAAGTGAGTATAATCGTCACATGTAATGTTGGCGGTTTATCTCTTATTCTTGCTAGAGTATCCCACACATTAATCAATGTTAGTTCATTAGATTTTTTGATGCATTATTTTCACATTAGCCAGTCTTATACTTAATGGGTTATTTGACGTGGTTAACCTGACAAAGTCGTCAGCTTTATAGATAGGAGAAAGGTTTGAGCTATTTAATGATGGATCTTGCAGGTTTAGCAGTCTCTGTGCTTGAAACCGAGCAATTACGGCACCCTCAGGTGGGTGGTATTATATTATTTAGTCGTAACTTTGGAAGTAAAAGTCAACTAATTGAACTAGTTAAGCAAGTTCGTCTAATTCGTCCTGAATTATTAATTGCCGTTGATCACGAAGGTGGTCGAGTTCAACGTTTTCGTGAAGGCTTTAGTTTAATTCCTGCTATGGGTGATATTTTACCTGCTGCTAAAGGCGATTTAACATTAGCTAAACAATGGGCGAAGGAGTGTGGTTTTTTAATGGCTATTGAGCTTTTAGCCTGTGACATCGATTTAAGTTTTGCGCCCGTATTAGACGTAAATGGTATCAGTGAGGTGATTGGTAAGCGAAGTTTTAGTGCTATTGCTGATGAAGTTAGCGTGTTAGCCCAACAATTTATTATTGGCATGAATGAAGCCGGGATGGCTGCCGTAGGTAAACATTTTCCTGGTCATGGCAGTGTCGCTGCCGATTCACATATTGCAATGCCTGTTGATCCGCGCAGTAAAGAACAGCTGGAAAATGTCGACATGTTGCCGTTTACCCAACTGATTGGATCACAGCAGTTGCAAGGTGTTATGCCTGCACATGTTGTTTATTCTAATATTGATCCTAATCCTGCGGGGTTTTCACCTTATTGGTTACAGACCATTTTACGTCAACAATTAGGCTTTAATGGGGTTATTTTTTCTGACGATTTAGGCATGAAGGGTGCGAGTTTTGCCGGTGATTATCTTGGGCGGGCTAAAGCGGCATTAGATGCAGGTTGTGACATGATTTTGGTATGTAACGACCCCGTTGGTGTAAAGGCTTTATTAACCGAGTTTGATTGGCCCGCTGCAGAGCCTATGCATACCGCTCTAACGTTAAAAGGCGATGCAGAGCAAACCCTAAAGGCACTTGAGCAGCAAACTCGGTGGCAGGCAGCGCAACAATTGGCATCCGATATCACAGCCATGGCGCAGTCGTTATAAACAGTTTCGATAGTAAATGAGCTTGGTATTAAGCAAAAAAACCGGATCAATCGATCCGGTTTTTAATTATCTGCTTGTCAGGTACTCAGCTATTAACCTGTATATGGCACAGCTTGATTAGTGGTAGAACGTTCTGTTAAATCAATCGGTTTCACATTAGTGGGTTGAGCCATTTTACGAATTTGCATCACAATACCCAATTGTGGGTGATCAAAATAATGGATTTCACCACTGCGAACCCGTCGATTTTGGATCAGTGGAATACTTTCTAAGTAAGGCGCCAATTGTTTTTTACCTTCAATGTCTAACGCTGAATATTCGTTAAACTCCAAAGGACTCGATTCCACCATTTTTTGAGTCGGTTTACGCAAGGCCAAATTATTTTCAATGTAAAGATAATGACTGAGGTAAATGTTAATTGAGCCGTCTAATTCCCATACCGGGTTAATCTTTGGCGCTTCATAAACATCACCTAATGCACCAAACTCTGTACCTGGTTTTGTTTCTACTGGATTTGGTTTTTTAACACTCAAACCATGATATTCAAAACTCTTTGAAAAATCCTTACCACCAAAAATACGGATAGGCTTAGCTCGTCGACGAGATTGCATATTTTGCTGCCAAGTTAAATGCACTAGCCCTTTAACATACGGTTCGCGGCTAATGGTTCTAATTAAGTCACTAAATTGACCTTGGCTATTAGCCAGTAACAGTGGCCCTTGACTTAAGTATGCCTGTTGCGGCGAGCTAGCTCCGATATTAAATGGAACTTGGCTTGGATAGGTGACGGTAGTATTGCTGACAATTGGAGCATTACAGTTGCTAGCACCATTGGTCCAGTCGGTTGAAGTACAACCATTTAAGCCAACGGCCACTCCGGTGATGTCGGTACTGATCACTGGGGTAATAATATCTACCGTATCGGTACTCAGTTTGGGAGGTGCGGCATTTAGCCACTTTTCAACAGAGGGTTGTTGGCGTTCAAATACAAACACTTCAACTTCAAACCATGATTCTGCATGGGCTGAAAAGCTGTGGGATAGCGCTGTGATAGCGGCGATAGTAATCGCAAGTTTACGAAGCACTATTTGTCTCCAAAATTTGATGTTTAGCGAACTGTTCAAGCAAGGTACTGATGAGCTCAAGACGCTCTTTGCTTGTTTCAGCAGGAATATTGAACTTTAACTTATTTGGCCCGTCCATTCGATAGATTTGTGGCTGGTTTTGCAACAAACCAATAATAAACATTGGATCGACGTGATTTTCTTGACCAAATTCAACACTGCCGCCTTTAGCGTGCATTTCTATTTTGGCAATACCCAATGCCGTTGCCTGGTGTTTGTATAGCGTGAGCGCCATTAGATTTCGCGTTGGTTGAGGTAACATACCAAAACGGTCGATAAATTCGACTTTAAGCTCATCAAGCATGCTATCTGTTTCGCAGTTAGCAATACGTTTGTAAAGTGACAAACGCATGTTAACGTCACTGACGTAGTCTTCAGGTAATAACGCTGGAATACGTAAATCAATTTCTGCTTTGGCGCTCATCATATAAGCTAAAGAAGGCTCTTTTCCTTCTTTGAGGGCCTTTACGGCAGATTCCAGCATTTCCATGTATAAACTAAAGCCAATTTTTGAAATATGGCCACTTTGTTCATCGCCGAGCAATTCACCTGCACCACGAATTTCTAAATCTTGAGTCGCCAGTAAAAAACCGGCTCCAAGATCTTCCAAGGCTTCAATCGCTTCAAGACGTTTACGTGCATCTGGGGTCATGCGTTTAGGATGCGGGGTCATCATGTAAGCATAAGCTTGGTGATGCGAGCGCCCAACGCGACCACGGAGCTGATGCAGTTGCGCTAAACCAAACATATCTGCTCGGTCAATCATAATGGTGTTGGCACTGGGCACGTCGATGCCGGTTTCAATAATGGTGGTACACACCAGTACGTTAAAGCGTTGATGATAAAAATCAGACATCACTTTCTCAAGATCGCGCTCACGCATTTGACCGTGGGCAGTTATCACGCGCGCTTCTGGCAACAAATCGCGAATGTTTTGTGCGGTTTTCTCGATAGTCTCAACATTATTGTGCAGATAATACACTTGGCCACCACGTAAAATTTCACGCAATATGGCTTCCCGTGTGGTGGCCTTATCATATTCGCGCACAAAGGTTTTTACCGCTAAACGTTTAGCGGGTGGCGTAGCGATAATCGATAAATCTCGCATACCCGACATGGCCATGTTTAAGGTCCGCGGAATAGGGGTGGCTGTGAGAGTAAGAATGTCGACGTTGGCTCTAAGTGCTTTAATTTTTTCTTTTTGACGCACGCCAAAGCGGTGTTCTTCATCGATAATCAGTAAGCCAAGATTTTCAAAATTAGCTTCTGATGACAGTAATTTATGAGTGCCGATAACAATATCGACTTTGCCTTCAGACAATTGTTCAACCACATTGCTTTGCTCTTTGGCTGTTCTAAAGCGCGACATGACTTCAATCACTATGGGCCAATCGGCGAAACGGTCGGTAAAGTTTTCATAATGTTGCTGCGCCAACAAGGTTGTTGGCACTAATACTACAACTTGTTTACCGGCATTCACCGCCACAAATGCTGCGCGCATGGCCACTTCGGTTTTACCAAAGCCTACGTCACCACAGACTAAACGGTCCATAGCTAATGGCGCTTGCATGTCCTCAAGTACCGCAAGAATGGCGCTTTCTTGATCAACCGTTTCTTCAAAGGGGAAACCTTGGCTGAATTGAGCGTATTCTTGTTCATCTATACTCATCGCTTCGCCCGGACGAGCTTGGCGACGGGCATACACATCAAGTAATTCAGCTGCCACATCTCGAATGCGTTCAATGGCTTTTTTCTTGGCTTTTGCCCAGGTTTCGTTACCTAACTTATTAAGATGAGTACTGCCGTCGGCACTGGCATTGTAGCGGCTAATAAGGTGCAGTGATGACACGGGCACATACAGTTTGTCACCACCAGAATATTCCAGTTTTAAATATTCGGCGACTAAGCCGCCAGTATCAAGGGTTTCTAACCCCTGGTATAAGGCCACGCCATGTTCAAGATGCACTATGGGTTGACCGACTTTAAGTTCGGCTAAGTTTTTAACTAATACATCTGAACTAACTTGTTTTTGTTTTTCGCGGCGACGTTGCTGCGAGATACGTTGACCAAATAACTCGGTTTCACAAATGATGCTCACGGCACCTTTTGTTGTGTCGGTTAGTACACACCCGCGCGAGAGCGGGGACACGATTAAACCAATGCGGTCTTCGGCGGCTAAGTAATCATTAAGATGATCAAACTGTTTAGGTTTGATGCCAATTTTAGCAAATAGCTCTAATAAGGCCTCACGGCGACCTTCTGATTCCGCACTAAATACCAAGGCTGGGTGCTGTTGACAATATTCTTGTAACGCAATCAGCGGTTGCTTGAGTTTATGATTAGCATTAATGTCGGGCAGTTTTTCAACGTTGGCGACAAGAGTGTGTTTAGGCAGCGCAACTTCGGCCAACGGCTCGCCAGCATTGTTGGTGTCACTAGCAATATACTGCTGTAATAACTGCGTGCGGTTATAGGACTTAAATGCCGAAAATAACTCATCATTAAGCAAGTAAAGTTCTTGTGGTGCCAGTAATGGCCGCAGAGGATCGACTCGTCGGTCTTCGTAACGGACATTCACTTCATGTAAGTGGGCTAAGCTGGCTTTTTCAATATCGCCTAAAGTGATAAGTTGACTATCTTGTGGCAAGTAATCAAATAGCGTGGCGATATCATCGAAAAACAGTGGTAAGTAGTTTTCAATACCGGCTGGCATTAAATTACGACTAACTTGTTGATAAACCGACTCAGCCTCTTTTGAGATCACCTCAAAGCGACGACGATAACGTTGTCTAAAACCTTCAATGGCATTGCTGTCGGTGGGAAACTCTTTCGCGGGTAGCATGCGAATGGCATCACGAGCCATGCCTGAACGCTGGGTATCAACATCAAAAAAGCGGATCGATTCCACTTCATCATCAAACAGTTCTATGCGTAACGGTTGTTTCGATCCGGTAGGGAAAATATCAATAATAGAACCACGAATAGCAAACTCACCGTGCTCATAGACTTGATCAACTAAATGGTAGCCGGTGTCGGTAAGGTGCTGTCTGGCTTGCTGTAAACTGTAAGTATCACCTTTATTAAGCACCATGACATTAGCGGTCATAAATGATTTAGGCGGTAAGCGAACCATTAAAGTGTTTACTGGCACTATCACCACATTATGCTGACTCTGGCCAATATTGGCCAAGGTTTCAAGACGCTGTGAAATCAGGTCTTGATGTGGCGAAAAACTATCGTAAGGCAAGGTTTCACGGTCGGGAAACAAACACACATTGATATTGATGTGATTTAATAAATAACTCAGCTCAACCTCAAGTGACAGCGCACTGGGCGTGTCATGGGTGACAATAATACTGGTACCAGCATGGTTATTAATTAAGTTAGCAAGGGTGATGGCTTGTGAAACCCCACCTAACGTTGCCAAAGTTTGCGTTTGTTGGCCTTTTTTTACACTCGGCGGCGTGAGTACACTAAATAGGTTCATTAAAATCTTTGTCAGTTCCGTTTGCGATCAAGTCGTATTGAATGAGGCTATGCTTCAGCTGCGCTGCCTATCGATAGTCTGTTTGCGTTTTTTGAGCATTTTTTGTTGTACATTCAAGCTTGCTTTAACTAATTGCTCAATATCATCCTCAAGTATTTGACTAAACTCAAGGTCACAGCGCCAATATGGGGTTTCTATGGCATCATCTGTTGCTAAAGGGGTACAGGTTTTTATTTGGCAAATACACAATATGGCAACTAATTCCGCGTGCAAGTAGATGTGGGTTTTAACGTGATCATTGATATCCAATGGACGTGATGAAATGATACTCACGCCACTGCCACCAAATTGATCGCCTGTAAATAACTCGCCATCTTGCACTTCTTTTTCAAGCACATGTTGTAATACTAAATCGACTTTGCGTGATTGTAGCTTTAAAAAATCGACCACAGCTTTAGCATCATTGTCTAAATTTCGCAGCTGCAGTAAACAATTGGCTTCAAGACTTTTCACTTCTGTTAGTAGTTTTAACCCAACAGATTGCATGTCTCTAAGCTCATCATCTGTGGGTAAAGCACGCTTTGGATCCCACAAAGTGAGATAGACATTAAAGTGGTGAGGCACACTAAAATAAGAATTGCTGTCAGGTATCAAGGTTTGCCTCTTTATTTATCACACTAATAGCCCTATTATCGTGCCCAACTTAATGATTTAGCAAGTCATACACGCTGGCTTGTTGTTTTCATGTCATCATTTAGCCCGATTGTCTGACTAATACGCCTAAACTGGCGCACAGGATTAGTATTTTTTTATGAATTTAGGATTTTCATTTTTTATTGGCTACCGTTACTGGCGAGCCCGAAAAGCGAATGCTTTTGCCTCTTTTATTACCTTTTTTGCTGTGTCGGGTATTTTTTTAGGTGTGGCAGCATTGATCGTGGTGAGTTCGGTGATGAATGGCTTAGAAGGTCAGCTCAAAAATCGTATTTTAGGTGCTGTGCCACAGATGACCTTGATCAGTGATATGGGATTTCGTGATTGGCAACAAAGCACCCAGAGTCTATTGGCTGATAAAGATTTATTACAAAAAATTCGCGGCATTGTGCCTAGTGCAACCACTCAAGCTATGATCCAATCGAGCAGTAATATCCATGCGATTCAGATGTATGGGGTGTATCCAGAACTTGAACAATCCCTGTCGAGCATTGCTTCACATACTTATTCCGATGCCTTTTCAACCTTAAAGGCCGACAAGTATTTAATTGTCCTTGGTGCTGATCTTGCCCGTAAATTAGATGTAAAAACGGGTGACCGGGTCAGGGTGCTAAGTGGTGATGGCGTGGTGTACTCTCCAATGGGCCCAGTACCTAGTCAGCGTAAATTTACCGTTGCGGGTATCTTTGAAATGGGCTCGCAAGTCGATTCGAGCGTGGCCTATGTGCATTACAAGGATGCGCGTAAGTTGATGCGTCAAGACAGTAATACTATAAATGAGCTGCGAGTATATTTGAAAGATCCTTTCTCGGCCCCGACACTAGCATCGAAAGTGGTTGCCGGATTTGCCAAGCAAAATATTGACATTCAAACCCGTGATTGGCGCCAAGACTTCGGTCATTTATTTTCGGCGGTAAAGATGGAAAAAAATATGATGTCATTGATGCTCAGTTTAATTGTGGCTGTGGCTGCATTTAATATTGTGTCAGCATTGGTGATGATGGTCGTGGATAAAACTACCGATGTTGCGGTGTTAAAAACCCAAGGGTTAACGACTACTTCGGTAATGACGATTTTTATTGTCCAAGGCTCCCTTAATGCATTGTTAGGGCTAATGCTTGGTACTATTGCTGGCATAGTGTTAACCCTCAATTTAAATGAAATATTAACCTCGCTTGGCATTTCTATTTTAGGCTTAGGTCAGACTTTGCCGGTGCAATTTTCATTAGCGCAATTGAGTCTTATCATTTTGGGCACATTATTTATGACCTTATTTGCCACCCTTTATCCTGCGTTGTCCGCCGCAAGGGTTCAACCCGCTACCGCTTTGAGATACGAATAATGAGTCAGACACAACAAGTATTACTTCAGGTTCAGCACGTTAGTAAGCATTATCATGATGGTGAAGTGACCACTCAGGTATTATCTGGGGTTGATTTAACCGTTTATAAAGGTGAACAGTTGGCTATTGTCGGCAGTTCAGGATCGGGTAAAAGTACGCTTTTACACATTATGGGTACCTTAGATACACCCACATCGGGTAACGTCATGCTAGACGGCGAAGACTTATATCAATTGTCTAGTGCCCGTCAGGCGATAATACGTAATCAAGATTTGGGCTTTATTTATCAATTTCATCATTTGCTACCTGAGTTTTCCGCATTAGAGAATGTCGCTATGCCGGCATTCATTCAAGGTAGAGATAAAAAGCAAGCTTTGGTAGATGCGCAAAACTTACTCGAGCGTGTTGGCTTAGGCCATCGTTTGCATCATATTCCGGCACAGTTGTCTGGTGGTGAACGCCAACGTGTAGCGATTGCTCGTGCATTAATCAATAAACCTAAGTTGGTATTAGCCGACGAGCCAACCGGTAATTTAGATGCCAGCAGTGGTAACAATGTTTATGCGATGATCCGCGAGTTGGCCCAGCAGTTTGGCACTGCATTTGTGGTGGTGACTCATGATCACAGCTTGGCCGCTAAAATGGATCGTCAACTCACTATGAAAGATGGTGTGCTTCAAGTTACTGCCAATCCACCTGCTGTAGGGTTAGCAGAATGAGTAAGTGGCTGCCGTTAACCATTGGCTGGCGTTTTTTTCGCGCGCGACAGTCTAATGGCTTTATTGGGTTTATTTCTTTTGCGTCGACCGCTGGTATTGCTTTAGGCGTTGGCGTATTGATTGTCGTATTATCGGCCATGAATGGTTTTGAAAAAGAGTTGCAAGAGCGTTTATTAGGCGTGGTGTCACACGGTGAACTTGTTGGTGTTAATCAACCCATTACCGATTGGCATGTTATCGCGAAGAGTGCCTCAAACATGCCGCAAATTACTGGCGTAGCTCCATTTATTCGTTTACAAGGTTTAGTGCAAAAGCCTGGAGGTTTTCAAGGACTAACGGTCAATGGAATTGATATTAAGCATGAGTCAGATGTGTCGAGTATTGCTGATTATATGCCTAATGATGCGTGGCAATCATTGGCGGGTGATGATAACCATATTGTGCTTGGTCGCAGTTTATTGACAAAATTAGGCTTAAAAGTTGGTGATACTTTAGCTATGTATACCCCTGACACGAATAGTAGTCAGTTAACGTCAGCTAAGAGTCATCGCTTTGTGGTATCCGGTGTATACGATTTGGGCGGCGAAATCGAGTCAACCCAAGCGTATGTGTCGCTTAATTATTTAGCCGATTTACTTGAGTTAGGAACCGGCGTTTCTGGTGTGCGAATTCAAGTCAATAATGTCTTTAATGCGGCGAGTATTACCCGTGATTTAGGCTTTGCTCAAGAGCAATATTTATATATTAATGATTGGACTCGCAGTCAAGGGCATTTGTACCAAGATATTCAATTAGTCCGCTTAGTCATGTATCTGGTACTCGCTTTAGTGATTGCAGTGGCTTGCTTTAATATCGTGTCGACACTTGTAATGGCGGTGCGCGATAAAGCGTCTGAAATTGCAATTTTAATGACTATGGGGCTCTCTCGTGGTGCGATTATGACCATATTCATTCTGCAAGGTGCGCTTAATGGTGTTATGGGCTGTGTTATTGGGGGCGTGTTAGGCGTCAGCTTAGCGTATAACTTAAGTGCCATTGCGAGCAGCATTGAACACCTTTTAGGGGTGCAGTTATTGGCTTCTGATATTTATTTTATTGATTTCCTACCATCAGAATTACATTATCAAGATGTGGCAGTGGTGCTATTAATGGGCCTATTTATGAGCCTTATCGCAACCATTTATCCTGCATGGAAAGCGACTAAAATTTCTCCGGCTACCGCATTGGCGGGCAGATAAGGCCTATAAACCAACGAGGTTGATATGGACAGTAATGCTAATGTGCGTCCACTAAAGTGTCCAACGTTAACCTCGGGCAGCTTAATCATCCGGCCATTGACCTTAGATGATTTAATTGCATTTACCGCTTATAGAGCAGATCCTAATGTTGCTCGATATCAGAGTTGGACGGATTATCACTATCAAGACGCACTAAGCTTATTGAATTTAACCAACTACCAAGATTTTGCTAAAGCAGGGCAGTGGTATCAATTAGCTATTAGTGATCAGCATGAGCTGTTAATGGGCGATCTGGCGGTACATTTTATTGATGACACCCAAGTTGAAGTGGGTTTTACTGTCGCTCCAGCATTTCAAGGACAGGGAATTGCAGCACAAGCGTTAACTTGTTTATTGCAATATTTGTTTGTGGAATTATCTCGTCATCGAGTTATTGCTCAAACTGATTGCCTCAATCTAGCCAGTGCAGCGCTTTTAGAAAAGTTGCAGTTTCGTCGTGAAGGCCATTTTATTAACAATGTGTTTTTTAAAGGCGCATGGGGTGATGAGTATCTGTATGCCATGTTGGCGAGTGAGTTTGATAATCAATATCCTGAGCATAAATGATAAAGAAAGCTGTTATGTCTTGTAATCAATGTACTGATTCCGTTTTTAAACAAAAAATTGGTCGCTGTAAACGCTGCATGTGGCAATTGACGTTACTGAGCGCAATTACATGGCCACTTTGGTGGTATTGCTATGCAGATACCCCTAAGAGTGTAGAATCTATCGCGCTACTTTTCTTTGCAGTTAGTTTTAGCGGGTTACTTACGCTGCACTTGGTTGTGTGGACCTACCGCAACCTAACCAGCCGCTGTCGGTAATCTAAATGTTGCTAAATCGTCCTTTGAACGACTGATTTGATTGTGTTTATTTGTAATAGATAAACTATCGACGCTGCGAGTCACAAGAACGTACGCTTTGTTGTGTAAAACAAATTCCCCCTCATAAATTGCAGCGTTGCTTAACTAAGCAACAATCACGACAACATCTGTATCTGTATCTGTATCTGTTTTTGTTTACCGAACGAGTCAGCATCAGTATTTCGCTTCAGTACCCCGTAGCACTGATCCACCACCAAATCTTCGCTTAGTTGGCCATGCTCAGGATCAAACTCCCTAATGGTGTATGAGCGCTTAATCGCAGCATTAGGATTTGTTAATGTTATATTTACGAAAGTGGATTAACAGACCAAAAAATTGCACGTTTAGCATAGCGGATGTCACAAAACTTAAATCAACAGCTTTAGTTGTAAAAAAGACCGCTATTGCGGCCTTAGTGATTTCAGTTGCTCAATATATTTAAAGCTTACTGACCTTTACGCTTTTGCCATTTAAATAAAATTGAGTAGCGCCACATACTTTTAATGACAATATAACCGATTAACGCTGACACAATGCCTAATACTAAGCAACCCACTAAAAAGGGAGGACCTATGGTTGACAACGAGGCCTCAATCCATGCCCAAGTGGCTTCAAATTGAAATGCCTGCGCTCTATGTCCGATGATTTTAGCACCTAACAAATACGCACCATAAAACATGATAGGCATGGTCAGTGGATTAGTTATCCATACCAGTGCGACAGCAACGGGGAGGTTGACGTTAAATAAAATCGCAAACCCTGCAGCAACCACCATTTGAAATGGCATGGGGATCCAAGCCACAAATAGTCCGACCGCAAAGGCGCCAGGAGCTGATTTGCGATTTAATGCCCACAAATTAGGTTTGTGTAATAGTTTGCCAAACACCCGTAAATACTTATGATCACGGAGTGTTTCTGGTTTGGGCATAAATCTTTGTATTAATTTTTTTGGCATATTTGTCGATTAATGTCTTAACTAATTCATTATGAATCGATTTATCTATGGCTTTTGCGCCTGTTCTTTATCAGCGATGTTATGGCCTTCGCTGGCACCTTTATGGTGTTTACCTATTCTATTTTTGGCTATGCTACTTTGCCTTCGCAAAGGGCCACTTATGGCTGGCTGTTTATTCGCCGTCATTTGGCTGAGCCTGTTGTTTCATTGTCTATATATGCATCAATATGCTGAAAAGTCGCAACAAATTGAGTTTAAGGCGCAGATAGTATCACTAGTTAGCCAAAACAGCGACTGGATTAGTTTTGATGTGCGCGTTATTTCTGAAGCTGATCAAGACGCCTTTTTTGATTCTTGGGCGCTTAACAATGTGCAGCGATATTACCGATTAACATGGCAAAAGCCAGATAAAATTGTTGTCGGTCAAATATGGCAATTTAGTGCAAAGTTGAAAGGGATCTCGAGCATACAAAATCAAGGAGGCTTTAATCAACAAAAGTACTTCATTACTCGGCATATTATTGCCAAAGGCCGCGTTAAACAAGCTGAGTTAATTCGTTATGGTGGGTCTTTACGCCAAGATGTCACGCAGAAACTAACCCCTATATTGGCACAACTTGCTCAGGGCGATATTTTACAAGCGTTAATTTTGGGTGATAAAAGTGCTTTAACCACAGCGCGATGGCAGCAATTGCGTCAAACAGGGGCAGGGCATTTAGTCGCTATTTCTGGGTTACATTTATCGGTCGTTTTTGGCTTGTTTTATGGCATTTTTCTCGGCATAAGCCGTTATGCATTTTCTTGGCAGCATTTAGGTAAAATGCAATTCGCCATGATATTAGCGGGCATATTTACCTTTGGGTATGGCTATTTATCGGGTTTTGCAATTGCTACGCAGCGTGCTTTATTGATGTTATTTCTGTTGCTCATTTTTAGTTTTATTAAGCAGTTTAGCCACCATTGGGATCGATTGGTGTATGCCTTGTTTTTTGTGTTGCTGTTGGATCCTTTTGTATCGCTTGGTGCCGGATTATGGTTATCGTTTGGCGCATTGGCCATTATTTTGTTGTCGGTGCAAGCCAATACGGTTGAGCAGCAGGCAGAGATAGGCACTGATTATGTAGCTAAACGTATTTCTGCATCTTCCTCTAATATGGCTGAGCGATTCGTACAAAAAATCCTAAAACTTAAAGGTAAGCTGCTTCATGGACTCAGTCTGTTGTGGTCAATTCAATGGCGATTAGCGCTGCTATTGGGAGTACTGCAAGGCATTTTGTTTGGCAGTATTTCACCTCATAGCATATGGCTCAATATGCTGCTCGTGCCTTGGTTTAGTCTGGTGGTGATCCCATTAACGATACTCAGTTTTTGCATTTGGTTAGTGGTGTTGTGCATTTTTTTGTTATTGGGTATCGATAGCGACTCGCAACAACACTTAGGTACGATGATCTTTCAATGGGCGAATATGAGCCTTGAGCCATTTGCCTGGTTGTTACAGCTGAGCGATCATTTGCCAGTAAATCAGTTGCTATTAACTGAACAACAACTGGCTGGATTGGTATTTTCTATTTTTGCGATGATGTTGTTGAGCATTCGTCGTCATGTGGCTAAAAAGCAAAAGAGAATTTACCTTTTTTTCGTTACCATATTGCTGCTGCCAATCGTCATCAATAAGTTAGTGACTCAAGAGATATTGCCTGCGCCATCATCTTCATTAGGCTCAACACCATGGCAGCTTCATGTTATTGATGTGGCTCAAGGCATGGCAGTCGTTTTACAGCAAGGTCGACACGGGATTATTTACGATACTGGTGCCGCTTATGGGGATTTTAGCTATGCACAACGGGCAATAGTGCCTTTTCTTGCCAGCCAAGGTATCCGTTTTATTGATTATATTATTATAAGTCATGATGATAATGACCATGCTGGTGGCGTGCATGTGTTGCGTGAACAATTTCCACTGGCGAGGTTAATTGCTGACTTTGCTATAACCTCCAAAGCTTTATCGCTGTCACCAGCAGTCGCACAAGCTTGTAAAGGGCAAATACTCTGGCGCGGTATACAAGTAAACTTCATTGGTAATCCGTTAACGGCATCGAATGATAATAACAACTCATGTGTGGTTAAATTGTCTGATGGCTTGTCTTCAGTATTGTTAACTGGAGACATTGAAGCCGACAGAGAGCAGACATTAATTACAGCAAAGGCTGATGATATTCGAGCCGATATTTTATTGGTGCCGCATCATGGTAGCCGAACATCGTCTACCCCAGCATTTATCGATAGCGTCAATCCGCAATTAGCCATTTTTACCGCTGGTTTTTCTAATCAGTATGGTTTTCCTAAACCTGAGATTGTTGCGAGGTATCAACAGCAGGGCTGCAAAATATTACAAACGGGTCATGCCGGCCAAATTAGTATCACTTTTGATCAAGGCGAATATAAAATCGCCACTTACCGCCAACAAATGGCTCCATTTTGGTATAACCGTTTGTTTAGATTTGGTGAGTCACTTAAAGCAGAGTAGAATATCATTTATGTTTGTTAGTTAAGTATTGGATTCAATGTCAGCATCACCTAAAAATGAAATGTGGATCGTTTTCAAACGTTTGATGACCTATGTCGTGCCAATGAAAGCCATGTTTATTATGGCTGTACTCGGCCTTATTACCTATGGCGCTGTCGATGCAGCGTTTATCGCATTTATTAAACCTTTTATTGATGAAGGTTTTAGTCAAACGCCAGCCATAGTGGCAGGAGTCGACTTACCTACTCATGGTGGGTTTAATGCCAATAAAGACATTATGTTAATGGCGCCGATTGCGGTTATTTTAATGTTCAGCTTACGTGGTTTGGCTAACTTTGTGTCGACCTATTGTGTGTCGTTTATGAGTGCACAGCTCATTATGGATATGCGCCAACAAGTGTTTGAGCATTATCTGCGTTTGCCTGTAAGTTATATCGACCGCGAAAATAGCGGTAATTTGATTTCGCGCGTCACCTTTGATACTGAACAAATTGCCCGAGCATCTGGCAGTGCGTTAATTTCAATTGTTCGCGATAGCATGACCGCCATCGGCATGTTAGGCATTATGTTCTATTATTCGTGGAAATTATCCTTATGCATACTAGTGATAGGTCCAATTATGGGCGTTGTTATCAGTATTGTGAGTAAGCGCTTTCGTAAGGTATCTAAGCAGATCCAGTCTGCTATGGGCGGCGTAACGGCAACGACTGAACAGATGATTAAGGGCCATAAAAACGTATTAGTCTTTGGTGGTCAAAAAACAGAGGTTGATCGTTTCTATCAAGTTAACGACCAGAACCGTTACCAGAATATGAAGCTAGCGGTAGCTCAATCTGTTAGTCAGCCATTGATCATGGTTATTGGATCTTTCGCACTGGCGTTTGTGTTGTATGCCGCCACTTGGGATAGCATGAAAACCGATCTGACCGCAGGTACGTTTGCGGCTATTTTAGGTGCCATGTTGGCCATGCTACAACCGATTAAGAACTTAACCCGAGTTAATGCGGAGTTTCAACGCGGCATTGCAGCTTGTACTACTGTATTTGAATTACTAGATACTCCGCCTGAGCCTGATAATGGCCCGTTCACCATCGATCGCGTTCAAGGCAAACTGACATTTGAAAATGTGACCTTTTCTTATCCAGGGCAAGATAAACCCGCTTTGAACGGTATTGATTTTGAAGTTAAACCCGGTAAAACCATCGCTTTAGTAGGGCGCTCTGGCTCTGGTAAGTCCACTATCGCGAGTTTGATTACGCGTTTTTATGGTGGATTATCAAGTGGTGATATTCGCCTTGATGACACCAGCATTTACGATTACCAATTAAAATCATTGCGTAATCAAGTGGCGTTAGTGTCGCAGCAAGTGACCTTATTTAACGACACCATAGCGAATAATATTGCTTATGCTTACCCAGGCGAAGTTACCCGCGAGCAAATCGTTCGCGCTGCTGAGCTTGCTTATGCGATGGAGTTTATCGAGACATTGCCAAAAGGGCTCGATACCCAAGTGGGCGAAAATGGCGTGTTGCTTTCAGGTGGTCAACGTCAACGTATTGCGATTGCTCGCGCTATGTTACGTGATGCCCCAGTATTGATTTTAGATGAAGCGACATCGGCTTTAGATACTGAGTCTGAAAAAGCGATTCAAAAAGGCTTAGATAATCTGCGTCATAACCGTACCTCAATTGTTATCGCCCATCGTTTATCGACAATTGAAAGTGCTGATGAAATCTTGGTTATCGATCAAGGTCGAGTTGTTGAGCGCGGTAATCACAGTGAGTTAATTGCTCAAGCTGGTATTTACGCCAATCTTTATCAGATGCAGTTCAGTCAATAATGATTAGGTGTTTGTAATGCAACAGCTTATTCATCGGATTTGGTATCAAGGTCATCAAGCCAAATGGTTATTACTGCCATTGTCCGGTTTATTTTGGCTCATATCTACTATTCGCCGTGGACTGTTTCGTTTTGGGTTTAAACAGGCACAAGTGTTACCCGTGCCTGTGATAGTGGTCGGTAATATTACCGCTGGTGGCAGTGGTAAAACCCCCACAGTGATTTATTTAATTGAGTTATTACGCCAACATGGTTATAAACCTGGGGTGATAAGCCGAGGTTATGGGGTGAATATTGATGGCGTAATGGCTGTTAATCATAATGCCAAAGCCTGTGAGGTTGGTGATGAACCGGCCATGATAGTGGCTCGTACTCAAGTGCCTATGGTTGTTGGCGCCAGTAGAGTTAGTGCCGCTCAGGCTTTACTCTCTGAGTTTGATGTTGATGTCATCATTAGTGACGATGGTTTACAGCATTATGCTTTGGGGCGTGATATTGAAATAGCCTTGGTCGATGGTGAACGCCGTTATGGTAATCATTGTCTATTACCCGCAGGTCCGTTACGAGAAGGTTTGTGGCGTGTAAATTCGGTTGATTTTATCATTAACAATGGCGGTCCGGCTTATGACGGTGAAGTGTTGATGACTTTGGAGCCTGCGCCACTTTGCCAGATCAACAGTCTTCTGCACCATGAATTTAGTCAGCAGGACAGTGTGGTGGCTATGGCTGGCATAGGTAATCCACAACGTTTTTTTAGTAGTATTAGCCAGTTAGGCTATAAAGTAGTACAAACCGTTGAGTTTGCAGATCATCAGGCTTTTGACGCAAAGCAATTAAACGCGTTATCTGTGCAACATTCATTATTAATGACTGAAAAAGATGCGGTTAAATGTCGCGATTTTGCACAATCAAACTGGTGGTATTTACCTGTAAATGCGAAGCTTAACTCAGAATTTGATCACGCATTGTTGAGCCGACTACAGCAAGTGGCTCAAACTAAAAAAGGATTGTCTCATGGCATTTGATAAAAAATTACTCGAAATAGTGGCTTGCCCAGTATGCAAAGGCAAGCTTGAATACGACAAAGAGTCACAACAGCTTATCTGCAAGTTTGATAAGTTAGCTTACCCTATTACCGAAGGTATTCCGGTTTTGCTGGAAAATCGTGCTACAACCTTAGTTTCTGAATAACCCTAGTTACTGAATACCCTAGTTATTTAATAACGTTAAAACAGTACCCCTAGGTATAATATGATTAAGCGTCCGTTGGACGCTTTTTTTATATTCATTAGGTAAGCACATCTAATAGTGGCTAATTTACTTTTAGGGCTTTACAGCATAAAAAAAGCTTGCCGATAAAGGCAAGCTCATTAACCTCTGGAGACCATCACATCAGATTAATTATATGACGCGACAAGATTTACCTTGATAAACCGTCAACGATACTAAGGTTACCTTTGGGTGGATAAATCTTGATATAAAGTTTCAATCCATTTATCTGCAGAGATAAATTCCCAGCTCCAATCAGCGTATTTTTCTGGTACACCTTGTTTTTTGATGCTGGCTAAATCGTGCCCTAGTTCAATTTCACCGCGCATCCAATTAATGCTGTCATCTAGCATATGCTTAAATTTAAACAGTGCATTTTTATCGGCTAAATCGCCATGGCCTGGGATCACTTTGGTCTTGTTGTCTAAACGATCCAATATCAAGCTGACGTTTTCACGATAACCCGTCACCGATCCTCCGGCATCTAAATCAATGTATGGGAAACGATCTTTGAAATATAAATCACCCATATGAATAATATTAGCCTTTTGCCATATCACTACGCTGTCACCATCAGTGTGTCCGGGACCTAGGTGGATAATCTCTAAGGTGTCTTGGTTAAAATGAATGGATATATTGTCTCCATAAGTGATAACAGGCAGGGTTGAGGAGGCGATTTTATTTTGTGCTTGAAGACGCTTGAGAACATTATGATGAGCTAAGATTGTACCTTGTTCACCAAAGTGAGCATTGCCGCCAGTATGGTCTGCATGGTAATGAGTGTTGACTATGTACTTGGGAGCACCTGGTTGAATTTGATTCAGTGCCGCGGTAATTTTATCGGCTAAGGGGGCATATTGGTCGTCAATGATCAATATGCCATCACTGCCAGCAGAAACTCCAATGTTGCCTCCAGCACCAATAAACATGTAAGTATTATTATCGAGTTTTTTCGACTTAATGGTCACATCATTAAATTTATCATCAGCCATGGCAGCTGTTTGAGTGAGTGCTAGCAAAGCGAGTGCACTGAGTCCGATGATATGACGTTGAAATCTTAATTTCATTATTATTCCCCATTGCTGTCTTAACAATTGTTTTATTGTTACTAGTACTGCCTAGGTTAACAATTTGATCACATATACGGCAATGATAAATCATACAAAGGTCTAAAGTATCGGTTCGCTAGCTTACACTGGTTCAGAGCACTTAACGCTAAGTATTAAGTGCTCTGATGTCTTAATCCGAGAGAGCTATTTTGGCCAAATGGGTTTAATGCCTAAAACTTATTGCGGCTTAATGCACGATGGCACTAATCGCTTTAGATTAAAGTACCTAGAGACTACTTGGTCCACGGGAGTATTCTTTGGGCAAATGTATTCGATACTCCTAATCTTATCGCGGCTTTATGGCGCATGAGATACAAGGCTTGGTAACATAATGGTACTAAATATAAGCTAGTTACCGTTGAAAAGGTTAACCCACCAATAATGGCAATTGCCATAGGGGAATAGGGGGGGCCACCGCCGCCAATCTGTGTATCTCCCATTGCTAAGGGAACTAACCCCAGTACCGTGGTGGCCACTGTCATTAGTACCGGCCGAAGACGTGTAATACACACACTGATAATCGTGTGACTTAGTTTATCTAAATCAGGTGTCATTTGATTGATTTGATCAACCAATACAATACCGTTATTCACCACAATGCCCATCAAAATAAGAATTCCAATCATCGACATTACCGACATGGGGGTGCCGGTTAACCACAATGCCCAAAACACTCCCGTTATTGAGAACAGAATTGAGGTGATAATAGCGGTAGGTAACAATAATGACTCAAACAAGGCTGCCATGACGATATAGATCATCGCAATCGCCAAAATCATATTGACGACCATAATTGACTGGTCTTCATCTTGGCGTTCAAACCCACCCCGCAGTGAGTAGCCGTATCCATAAGGGAAGTTGACCGAGTCCATGACTTGAGTGATTTTAGTTTGGGCTTCTTCGGTTGTCATATCCTCAAGGTTTGCGCCAATGGATAATGCTGTTTGACGATTAAAATGACGAATAGTATCAAATCTAGGAACTACAGTGGCTTCGGCTAAACTGTCAAGGGTGTAGACTCGGTCACCTTGGCGAATAATCGGTAGCTGTTTAAGTTTTTCAAGCGAGTTTTGCCAGCTTTTGTCATAGGCCAGTTCAATGCGGAGTTCGCCGCTAGGATCATGACGAAATGAACGTAACTGCGAGCCTCTTAACGCGATCGCAATATTTGAAGCAATATCACTTAAGGTTAAATCCAGTCTGGCTGCCATTTCGCGGTTTATCACCACAACCACTTCTTGCTGAGCGCCATTCACTTCCGAGCGCACATCAACCAAACCCTCAATATTATCGAGTAATGGCATCACCTGCTCACTGATCCGGATGAGCTCTGTTGTCGAGCGTCCGGTTAAGGTCACACGGATACCGTTATTTTCATTGCCCCAGCCAAACTGAGGCGTGGCAATGGAAAACTTAGGGAAGCCTTCGCGGATCATTTTCTTTAGTTCGCCAATATCTATCGGGATGTCTTTTTGCAATAAAATGGTCGATTGCGCATCTTGCGGCGCGTAATAACTGTAAACCGCATCAATGTAAAACTTTTCTTTATTGCTATATAAGTAGGTTTCCATGCTATTAATCATAGCTTCGGTAACCGCTAAATTATGCCGACCCTCTAATTGATAATTAATGTACAAACGGTCATTACCTTCCCCGTCACCCTGATCTTGTTTCACCATGCTTAACGGCAATGCGGTTGACACTAATATTGCTAAGGCAATGACTCCAGAACGTTTTGGTCGGGTTAAAATCCAAGTGAGACTGCGCTCATAAAATCGTCCCAAACGGTTATTGTCTGTAGTGGTTTCGACATCAAAATGAAAGTGATTGAGCATCAATGGGATCAGGGTTTTAGCGACCAACAACGATGCTGCAAGCGAAATACAAATCGCCACAGCAACATGTTCTAAAAAGATGGTTAGTTGCACTTTAACGCCAAAAATATTGGGTAAAAACACGATGGCAGTGGTTAAGGTACCCGCCAAAACTGCTAAAGAAACTTTATCCACGCCAGTTAACACGGCTTGTTGGTTCGCTTTTCTCTGACAAGTATCGTCAATGTGTGCGGCTTGTTTTTCTTGCAGCACGCTTTCGGTGACAACCACTGCATTATCAATCAGCATGCCGACGGCTAATAACAATCCCATCATAGATAAAATATTTAAGCTGTAGCCTAAAAAGTACATACCGGCCAATGTCATACATAGAGAAATCGGTACAGATGAAATAACCACTAAGGTCATTTTAAGGTTATGTAAAAATAGATACAGCACCCCAAATGATAATACAGCTCCCATCAAACCAGACAACAGTAAGTCTTTTAACGATGATTTAACCCCATAAGCTTGATCTTCCATAATGAATAGCTTGATGCCATTAAATTGCTGATCTTGCTTAACCAGCTCGATGACCTTGAGTACCCGATCAGATACTTCAACTAAATTGGCGCCTGACTCTTTAAATACATCAATTCCCACAGCATATTTTTGGTCTAAATGTCGGCCTTCAATCTTTTCTGGCAAGGCATAGCTCACCATAGCAATATCTTGCAGGCGAATACCCGGTACAATAACCAGATTATTAATGTCATCAAGACTGGTAAACTCACCTTTTGGCGATACTTGGTACACTCTCGAGTCTTCTCTTAATGTACCGGCACTAATGACAAAGTTTTCCGCGAGTAAACGCGAGCGTAAATCGAGACTGTTGAGGCTTGATGCCACTAATTTATCGGCATCAAGGCGGATTTCAATCTGCTTTTGTTCAACACCATAAAGAGTGACTTTCGACACGCCATCAACGCGTTCAAGTGGCTTGCGTAACTGTTTATCCAATAAATCAAAGGCATTTGATAGTTCGCGCTCGCTTGATATGCGGATAGTGAGCACTGGCATATCGGCAGTTGAGAACTGTTGGATCATCACCCGCTCGACATCTTTTGGAAGTAAATGTCGTACCGAGTCTATTTTCTCACGCGCTTCAAGGCTCTTAGTGGCAACGTCTTCACCCCATTTCATGTTGAGCTGTATAAAAGCCCCATCTTGAGTCGAGTCGGAGCGCACCTCTTCAATGCCGCTCATGGTGGCAAGTGACTCTTCCAGAACTTTAGTTATATCGCGTTCAACTTCTGCTGGGCTAGAGCCTTTATACGGGACTTGCACCACAATTTGTGGAATATCAATCCCTGGAAACATTTCTAATGGCAGCATTCTACTGGCCGCCATGCCAAATAACATGATGGCTAAGAAGAACATACAGGTGGTTACGGGGCGCTTTATGGCTAGCTGAGTGATATTCATGCTGGCGTCTCCGCAGTGTTCAGCTCGTCATCATTTTGGGTGTATTGTTTGCGGTCAAATAGCGCATATAAGGCAGGAATAACCAGCAATGTGAGCAAGGTAGACATGCTTAAACCAAAAATCACTGTAATCGCCATGGGCGCGCGGACCTCACTGCCATCGCCAATCCCTATTGCCATAGGCAATAAACCTAACGTTGTGGTTAACGTGGTCATCATGATAGGACGCAAGCGAGATTGCGCAGCTTGATTAATTGCCGTGAGCTTATCCATGCCTTCTTGACGCAGTTGATTGATGCGATCCACCAATACAATGGCATTATTGACCACAATCCCTGCCAGCATAATTAAACCAATAAACACCACTACACTTAAATGAGTACCGGTAATAAATAAACCAATAATGCTGCCTGCTACTGCCATGGGCACAGCAATCAAAATTAATAATGGGTGTAACAAGGATTCAAACTGGCTGGCCATCACTAAGTACACTAAAAAGATAGCCAAAACGAGGGCAATTTTTAATGAGTCAAATGATTGTTCCATTTCTTCATTTTGGCCACCAAATCTGGCTTGAATAGAGCTTGGGAATTGCTGTTGAGTCAATATTTGCTGTGCTTGAAGTACGGCTTCACTTAAATCGCCGTAGGCCAAATTCGATGACACGATAGCCACGCGTTGTTGGCTAATACGGTTAATCGCTGACGGACCAATTTGTAAGTCAATAGTAGCGATGGCACTTAACGGAATCGGCTGGGCGCTATTGGGATTAACTATTAATGATTCAATGTCGCTGATCTGATCGCGCTCATTTAATTCACTGCGCACCAAAATATCCACTTTACGATCACGCACGGTGAATTGGCTGGCAATAGTGCCACCGACACGTTGAGCAATACGGTTAGCGACAGTGGGTGCATCCATACCTAACGCAGCAAGGCGAGCATGATCAAAGCGAATGCTGATCTCTGGCTGCCCGTCACGTAGGGTGGTATTGATGTCACTAAAGCGGTCTGATTCAGACAAGGCTTTTACCAGCTGATCAGCACTTTGCTTAAGTTGCACTAAATCATAACCTGATAACTCAATTTCAAGCGGGGTTTTGAAACTGAATAATTCAGGATGCTCAATCTGCGCTTCGAGTTCGGGGATATTTCTAGCTGTATTGCGCAGTACCTGACTAACCGTAGTAAAGGCTAAAGGATCATTTAGTACCACTTGTAATCTGCCCCAGTTTTCACCGCCTCGAGCAGTATCAGATGTCATTAATCCGCCGCTGCCTGCTTGACTATAGGCATGCTTAACATCCTCACGGTCTTTAATCGATAAGGCTAATTGTTGTAATACCGCATCCGTTTCACTGACTTCTGTGCCAGGTGGTAATAAAATTTCGACATAAAACTCACCTTGATTCATTGGTGGAATCAGCTCAACACCGAGCTTAGGCAATAGACTAGTTGATGCCAGAGTTATCACTAGCGCAATGATAAGGGTGAAGACTTGGTGGCGCAGGACATGGTGAAGGACTCGGTAATAAAATGATTCTATTATGCGGTAGATGACATTAAATCCAGCGCAAATAGGTTTAAGTAATAGGCCAAAAACGCTACTTACAAAACGACTAATAACGATAATAGCGGTTAACAATCCAGCGGGTAAGTAGCTAAATAGTAGCTTAAAGGGAAAGCTCAACACGGCTAATAAGTAATAGCCAATTTTACCTTTACGGCTAGTCGGTTTTGGTTTTATCGCGACTTCCAGCGGTTGCGGCAGACTGGTAAAACCTTGGCGTGAAGCCAGCATAGGAATCGCTGTTAAGGCGACAAACAATGAGGCGAGCAGTGCAAAGGTGACAGTCAGTGCTTGGTCGGCAAATAAAGCGCCTGCGATACCATCAACAAACACTAAAGGCACAAATACTGCCAGAGTGGTCAGGGTTGAAGCAAAAATGGCCCCAGAGACTTCTTTACACCCCGTGACCGCAGCCTCAATTTTACTCATGCCTTGAGATTTATAACGGTCAATGTTTTCTAATACCACAATCGCATTGTCGACCAGTAAACCAATGGCTAATGCAATGCCACCTAACGACATAATATTTAAGCTAATATCAGCAAAATACATCATATTGAATGTCGCAATAACTGAAAAGGGAATTGAGATTGAGATGATAAGTGTGGCAATAATATCACGTAGAAACAGGTAGATAACTAACATCGCCAGTAAACTGCCAAATAACGCAGCTGAGGTCACTTCATTCACGGCACTTTCAATAAATTCAGATTGGTCGTAAATAATCTTTAACTGATTCTGCTCACTTGCTTGGTTAATTTTATCGAGTTCTGTGCGTATTTTTTGCGCTACCGCAACAGTATTGGCGTCACCTTCTTTGTAGATCGCCAATTCAATCGATTCTACTTTGCCGATGCGGGTAATGTCGCTGCGTTCTTTATAGGCATCACTGATATCAGCAACATCAGATAATCTGACTAAGGTTTGACCATCGCGATAAACAATGACTTGGCCTAATTCTTCAAGAGAGTTAAATTGATTTAAGGTTCTGACTAAGTATTCTTTATCACCTTGGATCACTTTACCTGCCGATAGGTTGATGTTCTCTTCATTAATTCGGCGCTTAATTTGGTCGGCATTCAGATTGAGTTGGCTTAATTTTTGTTGATTTAATTCAATATGAACTTCTTGTTCTAATCCTCCCGACAACCTTACTGCGGCAACCCCCGATAAGGCTTCTAAGCGGCGTTTTAATTCTTCATCTGCAAAGGTACGCATTTGCTTTAGTTGCTCAGCATCGGCATCAGGCAATGAAAAAGCTAAGCGCATGATGGGGTCAAGATTGGGGTTAAAACGCAATAATAATGGCTTATTAATGTCTAATGGCAGCTCGATAGTGTCGATTTTTTCGCGGACTTCAAGGCTCGCCATGTCCATATTTGTGCCCCATTCGAACTCGAGTACTACATCAGACATACCGGAGCGCGAAATTGAGCTGATTTTGCGTAATCCTTTAACCACGCCAACAGCTTCTTCAATCGGTTTTGAAACCAGCTGTTCAATTTCAACTGGCGCCGCGCCATCATAGGCCGTACGGATAGTGACACTGGGATAGCTTAAATCGGGTAATAATTTTACCGCAAGGCGAGAAAACCCAACCATACCAAAAAGCATCACAGCTAGCATGAACATCCACACAGTAACCGGGCGGTTAACAGACGTATTGATTATCGACATTATCCCGCTCCGTTATCGAATAGCAGCGAAGCTAAGTGGGGTAATTACTTCTACCAAGGCTTGGTCTTTAAGATTTTGCTGACCGCGGATGACGATTTGTTCGCCCGCTTCTACGCCTGATAAAATTTCTACTGTGTTATTTTCACGAAAGCCCAAACTCACTTCTCGTCGCTGGGCCTTAGCGTCTTTAATCACATACAAAGCTTGAGTGTTGTCTTGGTTGATTAAAGCGTTATAAGGAACTGTAAGTGCATCTAAGTGGGTGTCGTATTTAAGCTCAACCCGTGTAAACATGCCTGCTTTTAATGTTGCATCTTCATTAGGTACGGCTAATGTCACTTTAAAGGTGCCGCTTTGCGCATCTACAACAGGGCTAATTCGCAGTACCTTAGCATCGATAATATTAGATGTTGTCCCTTGATGTTGTTGAATAATACTGGCTTGTTGCCCAATACGTAAGCTAGCAAGTTGCTGCTCTGGCAAATGCAATATGCCGTAAAGCTGGTCCTGGTTTACCACATAAAACAGTTCTTGAAACTCTTTGGCCATATTGCCGGCTTTGACATAACGTTCGGCAATAACGCCATTAATAGGCGAGACAATTTGGCTTTCCTTAACTTGTAATTCGGCTAAGTCACGTTGCGCTTTCGCTGCCTGTAAATTGAATTCGAGTTTAGCCATTTGATCTTGGCTAATAAACTCTTTGTTATTCATTTTATTTAAACGATTTAGTTCTTGTTGAATAATTTGCACTTCGGCTTCAGAGCGATTGAAATCATAACGCTGACGTTTGGCATCAATTACCGCAAGTATTTGTCCCTTAGTCACTCTGTCGCCTTCTTCAACATTTATAGTTTCAATAATACCTGCAATACGGCTCATCACATGGGATTCCTGTGGAGCCTCCAGTGTTGCTGTCGTGCTGTAAAAAGAAGAAACATTGCCTGTGGCGACGAGTGCTGTTTCAACCGGAATAGCAAATTTTTGTTCTTCTTTTACTTGCTCTTCTTCGCCAGTGCAACCGCTAAGTGCTGCAATACAAAGTAAAGGGAATGCTATTTTTTTCACGTTGATGAACCTATCCATGTGGTACCTGCCAGTATTATATATTTAGTTAAATGACGTGAGTCAGCTTATGTTATGCCTAAGTAAGTAAACGTCACGTGTTATTTGTTATCAATGTTAATTAATAACAGTTAAGCACTAAATGTGCCATAATTAATTATCCATATATAACAGTAACTTAAATTTTTTATTTCGATAAGGTTAGTCATATTGACAATGTTAAATTGGTGAGAATAATTAATTGTTGGTCTAATAGATTAATTGGGATTCATCACTATTGAGATTATCAGTTACTGTGTTTGTTCTTGGTATAAAAGTGAGTGCATCCGTATCTAACCGTAAGTAAGGGCTAGGTATTACTGATTAAAGGAATCGCTATTTTTTCTTATTAGTATTGCTATAAACGGGATGGCTTAAATGATGAAGTAAAGCTAAAAATTTTATGTGCCAAGTGTAAAAAGTTAAATGTGAATAATCAATAATCAACAATCAACAATCAACAATCAACAATCAACAATCAACAATCAATAATCTTTTCAGTCGTAGCGTAAAATAGATAATTAATAGTGCAATCCAGAAAGAGTGGCGGTAATTAAAGATAATCAAAGTTAGTGTGTCACAGCGTAAGCAAAATTAATTGTTAAAGTGTCACACGATAAAACATCCTTGATGATGCAGTATTGTTTCTTCTAGATTTTTAGGAGGGAAATTATATTTATAAAGTTAACTAAGCTGAAGTAATAATATTTTAATGACTATGACTATGACTATGACTATGACTATGACTATGACTATGACTATGACTATAGCTGGGAATGATAATGGCTTTAAGATTGAATGGATAAGGTAGTGGGTGACGTTAAAGGGCTGTAGTAATTAACGTTCAGCTTAACAGTAAGCTGAACCTTAACTATGAGAATAATGTGAACTTAATATTATTCCAAATCACTCAAATAAAATTTAAGAAGATTTGTCAGTGATGATAAAGTCAACTCGACGAGTTTTTGAACGCTCAGAGCTGGTTAGTCTAACACCATTATCTTCAATAATTTTAGTGCTAGAAACTAACTGGTCGTATGACGCACCTAAAGAAACTAAGTACTCTACGATTCCATCAGCACGACGTTGTGCCAGTGCTTTATTGTACTTTATAGTACCTTTATCGTCGGTTAAACCTTGAATGTTAAGTTCTTTATCGACGTGGTTAGCTAAATAAGTAGCAACGCAAGACATGTGCGCATCAAGCTTACTGTATGACTTATCGCTATTCAGTTCGAAATACACAGGTCTAAATCCTACAATCATTTCATCATCTGTTTGTAAGGTATATTCAATACACTCTGGAGAAATTGAAAATGTTTTGATGGGTTCTGATACAGTAACGGGTGCTGATTGACAGCCCGTAAGTGCTAATAACACAACACCTGCTAATGAAAGATTGATCGGTCTCATATTTGACTTAATCCTTTAAAACTGTGGTCCATTAAAAAGAAGACGTAAATTACCGATTATGTTTTATTGGGTCAATAGGAAAACGATATTTTTGATGATTTGATATTTATTTATCTTAATAAAACATACTTTTTAATGTGTTTTTATTTTAATACATACTAATGGGTAGTTAATTTAAACTGATTTGTATAAAATTTATTTTGCTGGTTTTTAAATGTTGTTTTTTGAGTTTGCTTGCTGCAACATATTGTGGTTATTTTGATTCACTAGGACGTTAGTTTACATACTTTAGGATAATATCAAGGGATTAACCTGTACTTATGGATAAGAGTAAAACACCAAATAACTTAGCTGAAGACAAAACTGTCATAGCAGGATTAGACAATTCTGAAAATAATGCTAACAAAGTTAATTTGATTGGCAAATGTTTCAAAAATCGATATTTAATTGAATCAAAAATTGGTCATGGAGGTATGAGTGATATATACCGTGCCAAAGACCTGTACTTAGAGTCGTTGAATGTCAGTGAGCCATTTGTTGCAATAAAGGTATTATTGCCTCAGTTATCTGATATACCCGAAGCTCAACAAGTCCTGATTAAAGAGTCGGTGCAAACCCAAAAACTCTCTCATCCAAATATCATCCGAGTGTATGATGTTGATACTGATGATGGCTTTCACTTTATGGTCATGGAGTGGTTAGACGGTGAATCATTAGACCAAGTCATTAAACGTTCCAAACCGATGGGGATTAATTTCAAAGGATCAATGAAAATCATTGATCAGATAGCTTCAGCCTTATCGTATGCGCATCATCAAGGTATTGTTCATACAGATTTAAAACCATCGAATATTTTCCTGACTCGCCAAGGTAATATTAAAGTCTTCGATTTTGGTGTTGCAAAAAACTTGCAACAAAGAGAAGACCGCTACGCACTTGCTGAGGTAGATCAAGACTCATCATTAACAGGTTACACTCCAGCATATGCTAGCTTTGAACAGCTAACTGGCGAAGATGCTTGCGCGGAAGATGATATTTTTGCTTTTTCATGCATTAGCTATGAATTGCTAACAAGTAAACATCCCTATCAGCGTGTCGCAGCAAATGAAGTTGACGTTACCAAGAATAAATTGGTCAAGCCAAAGCATATCAGCATGTCTCTGTGGCCTACACTCAAAAAAGGCTTGGCACTCAAAAAGGCGCAACGAGCATCATCAATTGATCAGATAATCAGCACTTTACACCGTAAAACTTGGCCGATTTTAACTGCCATTGCAGCAGGTACTATTTTGGTTATTGGGGGATTTCAAATTCAACAATACTATCAAGTGCAATTAGATAACTTGAATAATAAAGTGGCGATAACAAATAAGGCAAAAAGTGAAGTTCAAGCATTTGAGTTTATCCCAGCTTCAGACTTATTAGCCCGAATTGACAGTATTCCTGAATCTAAAAGCATCATTAAAAATGGTCTATTAAAAACACATCAATCAGAAGTATTGGATATCGTTGAACAACGTATTGCTTCTTTACCTAAAAGTGATAATGGCCTCTATCAGGATTATGTAAAAATAGCTGAAGTTATTAATGATATAGAGCGTTTTTATCCTGATTCAGTTCGTTTGCTGCAAATGAAAAATCAAGCTGAGCGAAGTAAACAATTGGTTGTTGATGCTCTGTCTGAACGTTTGAGTCTTTTATTATCTCAAGCTCGTTATAACGAGCAAGGGACCAATAAAATTAAGGCTATCGTTGATGGACTAAGCTTTGTTGAGCCTAATTATGTATATCTCGCGAGTAATGAAGAATATACGCTCTATGCAAGCACCTTTGATAGTGCATTAAAGAAACACGATATTAATCAAATTAGCGAACTTATCACTACCGGTGAAAATGTATTTGCAAACTATCCTGAAGCTAAGTCTTTAATTGCCTATGGTGCACAATTAAAAGTTGCCGTAAAAGCATTGAATGAATATCACAATGCGACGGCAAAAGGCAAAACTGTTGATTATCCGTATGACGCCGCTGAGGTTTATTATCGGGATACATTTGAGCAATTAACCGCAAGACTAGAAGCGATTGATGATCCCAAAGATCTACATGAATTTGATAAAGAAGTAAGAGATCTTGCCACAAATTTACCTGATGATTTTGATCCCCTACTGACGCTTGATAAACGTCTCGCGGCGTCATTTTTACGCCAGGCAAACGTGTATCTAGAAAAGCAATATCTGAAAACTGCCAGAGAGTTAT
The DNA here is from genome assembly GCF_041439795.1 of Shewanella sp. 5S214. Lineage (NCBI taxonomy): Bacteria > Pseudomonadati > Pseudomonadota > Gammaproteobacteria > Alteromonadales > Shewanellaceae > Shewanella > Shewanella sp. 5S214. The sequence continues at coordinate 68,821 of NZ_JBGOOV010000006.1, read as the reverse complement.
TTGCTCGGGGTAATGAAATGTATGAACGTCTTAATGGTGTTCAACGTTTGTAGCTCTGTAGTGATTGATCAATCGTTGTATGTTGATGAAGGAAGATGTAATAAAAATGGAATTATCGCTAGAGATTTTGAGCTATCACAGGTTATCTCCTGAGCAAATTATAACAAAAACAGTTATTAATACTTTAACGCTAGGTCGCTCAGATACGTGTGATTGGCATTTACCCGATCCTGAAAAGGTGGTTTCTGGTACTCATGCTCGGATCACTAAGCGCAGTGACGGTTTTTACATTGAAGACTTATCAACTAATGGTTTATACGTTAATCGTGCCGTTGAAGCCTTGGGCAGCAATCGTGAACATAAAATTGAGGTCGATGATTTATTCACTTTTGGTGATTATGAAATCAGTGCTAAATTGCAGAGTTTACCTACCTCTGAACACACTCATCAGCAACCCAGTGTACAACATGCTCCTGTTGCAACGACCTTGGATGATCATCATGCGTTACCGACTTCATCCTCATCAATTCTTGATACTGGGTTTGAGTCTGATTTAGCTGGATTTGATTCTGCAATGTTGCTCAAGCAATCTCGACAACAATCAGCAGGTCTATCTCAAATGAACGCTGATTTACAAGACCACTTTCAACCACCTTTATCTATCCCTGAAGAATGGGATAAGGATATTTTTGGCCAACATTCTCAAGCACGTCCTAGCTCTACTGTTGCGCCAGAACCCAAAGTTGAAGTTGCTCAAGCGCCTGTGATACCTGTTGTCGAGACTAAAATAGCAAAAGCAGACGTTAAAAAAGATGCTCCTGTGATACCTGAATCAAAGCCCTCGATAAACACTCAAATTACTTCAGCATCAGTGTTAAGTAAGGCTTTTTTTCAAGGTATGGGAGTAAATCAACAAGACTATGAAAAGGTGCTAAGCGAAGAATTGATGTTTGAATTGGGTAAGAGCATGCAATCTATGTTAACCGGACTCATGGATTCTTTACGCCAACGTTCAAAGCTTAAAACTGAGTTTCGAATTAATCAAACTACTTTTCAGCAACAGGAAAATAACCCATTAAAATTCTCAGCCAATATTGATGATGTTTTCCAAAATTTATTTTTAAGAAAAAGTGCCAGCTTTTTATCATCACAACAAGCTATTTCCGAGGCATTTAATGATGGCCGAAAACATGATGCTGCATTAACGGCTGGGACGTTAGGCGCTATCAGAGGGTTATTAAATCAATTAGATCCTGAGTCTATTGAATCTAAAACACAAAGCCAATCTCTGGCAGACATGTTAGTACCAGGACAGAAACAAATGCGTCATTGGAAGCTATATAAAAGCTTACACTCAGATTTGAAACACGAATTTATGCAAGACAGTGCTGCAGCATTATCAGATGATTTTGTTAAAGCATACGACAATAAAATCAAAATGTTATAATTTATTAAGGGCTATTAAATGACATTAAAGTTAGGTCTATACCGAATCATATTAGTAAGCTTTTTATTACTTAACTCTGGTTGTAAAACAATTAATGCAGTTGTTCCTCCATCAACAGACGTTACGTTTAATGCCAGTGCTGACATTAATCCAGACATTAATAATCGACCATCACCTGTGGTGGTTAAAATATTTGAACTATCGTCACGAACTATCTTTGACACGCAAGATTTTTTTACCCTTGATGAGTCTGCTGAAAGCGTTCTTGGTCCCGATCTTATCCGTAAAGATGAGTTGGAATTACAACCATCAGAAACCCGTGAATATGCGATGACATTGGGACAAAACACACGGTTTGTTGGGGTGATAGTCGCCTATAGAGATATCGATTCCTCTCGATGGCGATCGGTCGTCGCCGTCGATCCTACTGGCTATGATGATGTCACTATCAACATAGAAAAAATAGCAGTGTACAACTCTGAAAAGTAATCGTTGTGAATAAATAGGGAAATTATGAGCGATTTTAGCCCAATAGCATGGACAGAGGGCATGTTTCTTCGTCCACAACATATGCAGCAGCAAGAGCGTTTTTTGCAGCATCAGCAAGCGCGTATGGCCAAAAATAATAATCCACTGGCCTGGGGGATTGTAAGCTACGAAGTCAATTATGGCTTGCTTCCGTTAGGGCAGTTTGGTTTAGACCGTATTGATTGCGTATTTCCGGATAATACTCTGGTTTGCTTACCAGAGCAGAGCCCATTGCCGACATCTATTACAATCCCAGCAGGAACAATTGATCAATTGGTCTACCTCGTGCTGCCTGTTGCCAAAAGTAATGGTGTCAATATTTCATCTTCTGAACAGAATCAAATTACCCGTTACATCTATGAGGATCATAACATTGTTGATACCAGTGTTGGCTCAGATGCAATGGAAGTGCTACAAGTGGCAAAATTGGACTGCCGTTTCAAGTTACAGAGTGAAGACCGTTCTGGATATGTGTCTATTGCCATCGCTCGTGTTATTGACGTATCAGAGGAAGGCGTAATTCGGTTAGATAAAAAGTTTATTCCTGCATGCACAGGCATCGAACACATTAAAACCTTGATGAATATGACCACTGAAGTTACGGGCATGATTAATCAGCGTGCCGAAGCGATTGCGGCTCGATTAAGTCAATCTCAAGGGACTTCAAGTTCGATTGCCGATTTTTTAATGTTGCAGCTTTTGAACAAATATCAGCCTATTTTTGAACATTACGCGATCGTTAATCATATCCATCCAGAATTGTTATACCGCACATTAATCAGTTTCTCAGGTGAACTGTCAACATTTAGCAGTCCTAATAAGCGTCCGCCTAAATTCCCGACTTATCAGCATGATAATTTGACCTATGTTTTTAGCAATACAATGGTCATTGTCAATCATGGCTTAAGCAGTGTATTAGAACAAAGTGCTACGGAACTCATTCTTGAGAAGACCAAATTTGGGGTATATTTCTCGACTATTGCAGACAAGAGCATGCTTGATAATGCTGAGTTCATTCTTGCTGTTAAAGCTAATGTGCCGCATGACGAGCTACGTCAGCGTTTGCCTTCGCAAATCAAAATAGGCTCGGTTGAAACAATCCGTGAACTGGTTAATAACCAATTAGCAGGCATTGGCATTTCAAATTTACCCGTTGCGCCAAGACAAGTGCCATATCACGCTGGTTATCACTATTTCCAATTAGATAAAAATAATAGCCATTGGATAAAGCTCAAATCGAGTGGCGGTGTTGCTATGCATATTTCTGGTGCATATCCAGAGTTACAACTTGAACTTTGGGCTGTGAGTATTTAAACGCCAAAACATTAAGGATAATTTTGTGAACGATAAAACCATCGTTAAACCTCGCCCAGGGAAAGGGGCGGGTATGGCTGGCAATAAAACAAAAGTCGATGATGATAGTCAAAAAACTCTGATCCAAGAACAGCGTAATGATAATCGGGATAATCGCTCGCAACTTAGTCTATCGCAAAATCCGTTAGTTGATTTTGCGGGCACGCTATTATCGATCTGCACTCAATTACGAAACAGTACCCAGCATGATGACGTGAACACATTACGGGTACATTGCGTTGAGTTGATCAAGCATTATGAACAGCAGCTTCGTAATGCAAACTTAGCATCTGATGACATTCAATCTGCCCGATATTGCCTGTGTTGTTTTATCGACGAAGTTGTACTCAATACGCCTTGGGGAGAACAAAGCTATTGGGCATCTGACAGCTTACTGTCGACTTTTCATCATGAAACCTTAGGCGGTGAGTATTTCTATACTTTACTTGATGCATCGCTGCGTCATCCTGCAGAAAAATGTAATTTGCTTGAACTCATGTATTTATGTTTAACCCTAGGTTTTGTCGGCAAAATGAGAGTTGAACCTCAAGGAGATCAAAAACTTGAAGCATTACGGGAAAAAACCTACTTAGCGATTCAATCCTGTAAAGGCGACTTCCACCGTGAATTATCTCCGGGGTGGCGACAGAATATTGTGCCAAATTTGACCTTTCAACAGCCCTTTCCTTTATGGGTGATTGGGGCATTATTTGGCGTGGTCATATTATTTATTTACATGGGCTTTAGTTATAGCATTAACCATTATTCATCAGTCGCTTATAAAGAATTAACCTCAATAGTTCCATGGGAAAAAACCGTCGAAGCGCAGCAACAAATAAGCCGTGATGAAGCCTTATTGCTGCAACAACTGTTACAAACCGAAATAGGCAAAAATCTCCTCGAAGTAGAGCAATTGAGTGACCGAGTGAGGATCCGCATTGGGGCTACTGAATTATTTGCGTCAGGTAGCACCCAACCTCGTTCAGATTTTGAAGCCATTCTCGCTAAAATTGCCCGCACACTTGAGAGTACAGATGGCAAAATATTGATCACGGGTCATACCGATGATGAACCAATTTTTACCTCAAAATATCCATCAAATTGGCATCTTTCGCTGGCTAGAGCCACATCAATTGCAAATGTTCTCGCTAACAACGCATCGTTAAGTGGTCGTCTATGGCCTGAGGGGCGAGGGGAGTCTGAGCCTCGTGTTGTTAACGATAGCGAACAAAATCGCGCGTTAAACCGTCGAATCGAAATCGACTTATTGTTTTAATGTGACATAAAGGAATAACATAAATGTCTTTGAAATCAATTGGCAAGGGAATTGTCGATACACTTAAATCTAAATGGACTATTACCATTATAGGTTTTCTGTGCTTAGCATTACTCATTTGGTTTGGTGGCCCATTGGTGGCAATCGCCGGCTATGAGCCATTAGCCACCGCAGCTTCGCGGATTATTCTATTACTTGTTATTGTTATCATCTTTGGGGCAATCCATTTTTCTCGGCAGTTGAAGAGCAAAAAGCAAAGCGAAAAAATGGTTGATAGCTTAATTAATGGTGAAGACGATAATAGCGCGTCGGGAGATGATTCAGCGAAAGGTGAAATCACTGTTTTACAGAATAAAATGACCCAAGCGTTAGATATTCTCAAAAATACCAAGCTCACAAAAAATAAAAGTATTTACGAATTACCTTGGTATATCATGATTGGTCCACCAGGAAGCGGAAAAACGACTGCAATTCAGCATTCTGGTTTGGAATACCCATTAAAAGAAAAAATGGGTGTAGACATGATTGAAGGTGTCGGCGGCACAAGACACTGCGATTGGTGGTTTACTAATAAAGCAGTATTAATTGATACGGCCGGTCGTTATACCACTCAAGATAGCCATGTAAAACAAGACTCTCGTGCATGGCAAGGATTTCTGGGATTATTAAAAAAATACCGTCCAGTTCGCCCCATTAATGGTGTCATCATCAGCATGGGCATGTCTGATTTATTAAACCAAACTAAGACAGAAAGAAACTTACATGCTCGCGCAATCAAACAGCGATTACAAGAGCTGCAAAATCAGCTTGGTATGACTTTTCCTGTGTACGTATTGTTTTCTAAATCTGATTTAGTTGCAGGTTTTAATGAATTTTTTGACGATTTAACTAAAGAAGATTGTGAGCAAATTTGGGGTATTACCTTCCCACTCAATGCCGATACCGAAGACACTGATATCGTCAGTTCATTTAATAAGGAATTTCACGATTTATTACTTAATTTAAATGCACGACTCAATAGCCGTTTGAAAAATGAGCGAGATCTAGAGCGCCGTGCTGCAATTTATGAATTTCCTAAACAGCTGAGATTATTACAAAGTTCTGCCGATGATTTTTTGAAAGAAATTTTTGCTCCCAATGCCTATGAAGAAGCCCCATTATTACGCGGTGTTTATCTCACCAGTGCGACTCAAGAAGGCACCCCAATTGACCATCTTTCTAGTCATTTATCCAGTGGGATCAAGAGTAAAACAAAAACATTTGCAGCCAATAAACAACGAAGCTACTTTATAAAACGACTGTTAGAAGACGTTATTTTTCCTGAGAAAAACTTAGCATCAACCAATCGTAAACATACCAATCATAACCGACTGTTACGAAAAGTCTCAGTGGGCGTAGCCGCTGGCGTCACCTTGCTTGCAAGTTATTTTTGGTGGCAAAGTTATGATTGGAATCGCAAGTTGATTGATGATACTTATCAAGGTGTTAGTGCCTATAAAACCATTACAAATGGTGGGTTAAATGCCAAGTCAGATGTGATTACATTAACCAAAGGCTTAACCTTAATTCGTGATCTACCTGTGGGGTATGGAACCGATAAGGCCGAGGACGCACAAACCTTTGGTTTGTACCAAGGCGATAAGCTCAAGCAGCCTGCTACAGCCGCTTACCATCGCGCCCTAGAAACGCATTTGATGCCTTTCTTACAAACCGTGCTAAGTGATGAAATGGATGCCAATGGCGATCATCTTAATTATTTATATGAAACATTAAAAACATACTTAATGCTCTATTTCCCTGAGCATTTTGATAAGAGCGATGTTCAAGTGTGGTTTTCCGCTTACATTGATAGAAATCTTGTTGGTGATGTTAATCGTGATGTGCGGGTACAACTCAACCAACATATTGATACCTTGCTTTCTTTGGGGATTCGAGGTCATCAGTATGACAGTTCGACTGTTGATAGTGCTCGAGTTAATTTAACCATGTTGCCACTGGTTGAACGAGCTTATCAGCGTTTGAAAAGTGATTTTGCAAATAGCAGTATTCCAGACTTTAAGCTGGTCGATATATTGAGTTTAGACAGTTTAGATGGGCTGATGTTCATCAGTGGCCGTCAATTCAATCAGGGTATCCCAGGGCTTTATACCTTCAATGGTTTTCATGGCATTTTTAATATAGAAAAGAATAAAATAGTTAAGAATCTAACTGCCGACAGCTGGGTTTATGGAGACGATTTAGTTGATTTAGATGAGCAAGCTAAAGCGCTGATAACCCAAGAGTTAGAAAAGAGATATATTCGTGATTATATTTTTTATTGGGAAGATTTCTTAAATGATATCGCGATTAAACCCTATTCTACCCGCGAAGAAGCTGAGCTCGTTACGGCAGCGCTTGCCAGTCCTGATCAACCGATAAAGACCATTATTGCCGCAGTACAGAAAAATGTGAATTTAACCAAACTGCCGGCAGAGTCGAATAATTTAAAGGCTGCAGCTGAAGTGGCAGATAATCTGTCGGATATCGCCTTTCGTTCTAAAAAAGCACGCTTAAATCGCTTGTTACCAGACACTGATATTACATCAGAGGAGGATTTACCTGGCCAAGATGTTGAATATGCTTTTGCTGAGCTGCTTAAAATTAATCTTGCAGACATTGATAAGATTCAAACCACCTTACGAGCACTTAATCGAAATTACACTAAGTTATCATTGCAAGCTGATGGGCAAGGTAATGTAATCAATCAAGCCACAGAAGAAAGCTTTGCTCAATTAGGCATGGCTTTATCTGAGCAATTGATTGATTTACCAAGTCCAATCAATAATTTACTTAGTGATGTTGCATCCCGTACACGCTCATTTGCCAAATCAAATCAAAGTCAGCGATTTAACGGTATTTGGCGGTCGCAAGTATTGGCTGAATTTAACCGAGCCATTGCTGGACGATACCCATTTGATCGTAAATCTAAAGAAGATGTCAGGTTAAAAGATTTTAGTAAGTTTTTTGGTTACGGCGGTACTTTAGATAAATTTTGGGATCAATACTTAGCCGCTCATGTGGATACCAGCAAAAAACCTTGGCGTTTTAAGCGTAATATTGGCATTCGTAATGACATCTTGGAAATGTACCAGCGCGCTGAAACCATTAAAGAGGCATTTTTCGAGCCAGGCTCTAGGCAGCCTATTGTCAATTTTTCATTGGAACCTGAATTATTAGATCAGAATGTGAGTATGTTCTTATTTGAATTAGACAGCCAGCAGCTTAAATACCGTCACGGTCCGACTCGCAAAGAGTTATTTGTTTGGCCTGGTCCTGGGGCAAATAACGAAACTCGAATTGCATTTTCACCGCCTAATGGTGGTCGCTCAATCAACAAGAAGTATGAAGGTGAATGGTCATTCTTTAAGTTATTGGATGAGTTAAGTAAAAAGCGTCCACAAACTAAAAAAGATGGCAAATTACTTATTGACCTTAAAGGTTACAGTGCTGTACTTAAATTGACAGCAAACAGTGTTAACAATCCATTTTGGATGGCAAATATGGAGACGTTTAGATGTCCTGCGAACCTTTAACATCAGTAGGTTACTGTGGAAAAGTCCCGTCAAAAGGTGACTTTATTCAGCAGAACTTGAATGTTGATTTTCTAAAAAATTGGAATGACTGGTTACAAGCTGTTATTGCGGTGAGTAAAGAACAAACAGAACATAATTGGTTGGACTATTACCTCACAAGCCCTATATGGCACTTTTCGTTATCTGCAGGTGTTTGCTGTGATCAAGCTGTTGTAGGCACAGTGATTCCTAGTATCGATCATGTTGGGCGCCACTATCCATTTACGCTAGCTGGATTGCACAATCAATCTGCTTTAAGAGGATGGCAAGAAAATCAGTGGGTTGATGTTTTTGAAAAACATATATTGCAAGTTCTTGAAGATGAAACTGTTCTAGAGCATTGGCTCGAAACTATTACTAAAGAGCCTCTTTCTGTTGCTGCTAATAACGACAGATTTGTCGAAAATGAATCTCTAGACCGAAATAAGAAAGCATGGGTATTTCAGGGGGATAACTCACCTGATGTACTGTTATTACTGGATCAGCAATACCGAAAGCGCTTTGATTGTTACAGTATATGGTGGACTGAAGGATCTGATGAAGTAGGGCCATGCACTATCATCACAGAAGGCTTACCGCAAATAAGTCAATTTATCTCTATGTTAAATGGTCAATGGGGACAACGTGGTTGGAATACTGCGGAGCTTATTAAGGAGCAAACTCCATGCACTTAAGTCACGCATTAACTCATAGAGGAACCGTTAGAGAAATTAACGAAGATGCTTACCTTGAGTTACCACATTTAGGTGTCTGGGTCGTTGCTGATGGAATGGGTGGACATGCCGCCGGAGATGTCGCCAGTCAGTTAGTTATCGACGGCATCCAGCAGGCTGTTGAGCACCTTGAAGCAGAAACAATTACTTTAGAGGTGTTAAAAAAATCACTGATTGATAGTAATCGTATATTACAGCAAATGAGTGAACATGATTTTGATGGCAAGGTAGCTGGCACCACAGTCGTTGTGCTGTGGCTATATCAAGATAAATATCATTTGCTATGGGTTGGCGATAGTCGGATTTATTTGATGCGTGATCAGCAAATGAAGCAAATGACTAAAGATCATAGCCAAGTTAATGACATGATTGATGAAGGGCTTCTTTCTCCTGAAGAGGCGGAGACACACCCTTTAGCTAATGTGATCACGCGAGCGGTAGGTGTTGATACTCAATTGGACATAGACTACCGAACCGATAAGGTAAAAGATGGTGATGTTTTTTTACTCTGTAGTGATGGTTTAAACAAAGAACTAAATGATATTGAGATTGAAAGAACAATAAAATCTGGAAATATTATTGATTCAGGATTAGCACTACTTCACGCTTCATTGGTCAGAAATGCAAGAGATAATGTTACGTGTATTTTAGTCAAGAACTCACATAAGAACATTAATATTATCGATGATAGTGATAAAACCATACCCATATTTAGTCACATTTAATCAGTTGTCATTATAATAGAGAATATAAACGGGTTGTAACGTTAATATTTATTATAAGTGTTATTGTTTTTTGTATGGACAACATTACTTATGATGTAATTATTTTGGGTGTAATTATTTCGAATGTAATTACATGGGGTGTGTTTTGTTTTCTTTATTATCCATTGTGATTAGGTGTGGGCAATATATCTTATTTTAGTTCTATTAAAGACTATTAAGTATTGTTTTTGAAGTTCTATACTTTTATTATTGCACATTAAATCATTTTTATTCAGGGATTGAATTAGATTGAGTAAGCTAAAGAATTTAACTATCGATGAATTAATTCTTCCCATTACCATTGATGCGGAATCTGGAGTTGATCCTCGCGAAGATATTAGTCCAACCTCAACGTATTATTTACTTAAAGACGTGCGCAATATTGCACGCTCTAAAGAACGAAAAGCGTTAACCGATGAAGAAGATGTGTTATCCGTCTCGGTTGAATGGCGACCGATATTTGAGCAAGTTCCGAATATTTTAAAACAACAATCAAAAGATATCGAATATGTTGCTTGGTTTATCGAGGCTGCATGTCGATTACATGGGTTCAAAGGATTGTATTTTGGTTTTACCCTAGCAGCAGAATTAATCGAGCGCTATTGGGACACGCTTTATCCCACTCCAGAGCCAAATGATTTAGCGGAGCGAATTGCACCGCTGATTGGTTTGAATGGTATCGAAAGTGAAGGTTCCCTAATTCATCCAATAAGAACGATCCCTATCACCGATGGCGGAATTGTTTACTCGACTTGGCAATATGAACAGGCGCTAGATACAAGTCGCTTAGATAAAGATAAGCAAGAAAAGCGCTTCGATTCTGGTTCAGTCTCACTTGAAGACGTCGAGCAGAGCATCAAGGAAACCTCCGACAGTTTCTTTATCGAGCTTGATCGCGATGTACAAAATGCTATGAGTGCATTTAGCCGTTTGTCGGCTTCAATGGATGACGCGATGAGCGGTGATCCACAACCGACGAGTTATATTCGCAAAGCGTTAGAAGCCTGTGCACTGCAAATTAGTTCAATTACAGCACCAATAATTGCAAAGAATAAAGCTAACTTAGCGCAAGAACAACAGATTGACGAACAGCAAGACGGTGATACTACTGCTCATCATTCAACGCCTTCAGGTGTTGAAGGACAACTTAATTCTAGGGCACAAGCTATTAGTCATCTTGAGACGATAGCGGACTTTTTTCGACGTACTGAGCCACATTCGCCAATGTCTTATGCTATTGAGCAAGTCATACGCTGGAGTGACCTAAGTTTGCCCGAGTTATTACAAGAATTAATCCAAGATGGTGAAGCAAGAAATGGCTTTTTCAAGTTATCTGGAATAAAAACGGAAGAATGATCTGTAGTTGATTACTCAACATATTATTGAAAGGAGTTCATATGAGTGTACATGATAAATTAAAGCGAGTAAGAAAACCCCGTGTCCATATTACCTATGATGTCGAAACCGAAGGTGCTGTAGTAAAAAAAGAGCTGCCTTTTGTTATTGGTGTTACGGGTGATTTTGCTGGTCACAACACCGCAGATTTAAAGCCATTAAAAGACCGCCGTTTTGTACAAATCGACCGTGATAACTTTAATGATGTGTTAAAGCGTATGAGCCCTAAGTTAAATATTTTAGTGCCTAATACTCTTGCCGGCGATGATTCTGAAATGAATGTAGCATTAGAGTTTAATAGCATTGAAGACTTTGAACCTGCTGCCATTGTTAATCAGGTTGAACCATTAAGAAAATTAATGGAAACCCGTAACAAACTTCGTGATTTGATGACAAAAGTTGATCGCTCTGAGAATCTCGAAAATATCTTAGAAGAAGTGTTAAATAACACTACCAGCCTAGACAAGTTGGCTGGTGAACTTAACCTCAAAGGAGCGGAATAATGAGCATGGAAGCCGCGTCATTAGATGCTGTATCTGAAGAGCAAGCACAGAGTGTTTCTATTTTAGAGCAAGCTATCGTTGCTACAAAGCAAACCGATTCTTCTCGTGCAGAAGAATTAATTCGTTCGTTAACCGAAGAAGCCCTTAAAGGTACTGTTCAGTGGGATAAAAACCTCACTGTGACATTCAATAAGGCTATTAATCGTTTAGATGACATTATCTCTAAACAATTAGCTTCAATTATGCACAATGAAGAACTGCAAAAACTTGAAGGTAGCTGGCGTGGTTTGCACCATACCGTTAAAAACTCTGAAACCAACGAAACACTTAAAATTCGTGTAATGAGTTTGTCTAAAAAAGAACTGCATAAAGATTTAAGTAAAGCGGTTGAGTTTGATCAGAGCCAAATGTTTAAAAAGATCTATGAATCAGAGTTTGGTACTCCGGGTGGCGAACCTTATGGTTGTTTAGTGGGTGATTATGAATTTACTAATCATCCAGAAGATGTTGAATCATTGTCATTAATGTCTAATGTTGCCGCTGCTGGTTTCTGTCCATTTATTTCGGCTGCAGGTTCATCTTTATTTGGTTTTGATGAGTGGACTGAACTGAGCAAACCTCGCGATCTTGAAAAGGTATTTGAATCTCTAGAATACACTCAGTGGCGCTCTTTCCGCGACAGTGATGATTCTCGCTTCGTGACTCTAACTATGCCTAGAGTGCTGGCTCGCCTTCCTTATGGCTCAGCGACCAAGCCTGTAGAAGAGTTTTGCTATGAAGAGTTTGAAATAGACTCAGAAAGTGGCCGTTCTAAAGTGGCTGATCATAATGATTATTGTTGGATGAATGCGGCTTACGTTATGGCTACCAATATGGGCCAAGCATTCAGTAAATATGGCTTCTGTACTGCTATTCGCGGCGCCGAGGGCGGTGGTAAGGTTGAAGGCTTGCCTGCACATGTCTTTACCAGTGATGACGGTGATCCAGATTTAAAGTGTCCAACGGAAATTGGTATTACTGATCGCCGTGAAGCAGAGTTAAGTAAATTAGGTTTCTTACCTCTTTGTCATTATAAGCATACTGATTATGCCGTGTTCTTTGGTTCTCAGTCATGTCAAAAACCAAAAATAATGACAAGCCATGATGCTACCGCTAATGCTGCAATTTCAGCACGTTTACCTTACTTAATGGCAACGTCTCGTTTTGCTCATTACCTTAAAGTGATGGCCCGCGACAAAATTGGTAGCTTCATGGAAGCAGAAGATGTTGAGTCTTGGTTAAATCGCTGGATTTTATCTTTTGTTAATGCATCTGAAGGTGGCGGACAAGACATTCGCGCTAAGTATCCATTGGCTGACGCTAAAGTTGTGGTGAAAGAGATCCCTGGTCAACCGGGTTCATACAATGCCGTTGCCTGGTTACGTCCTTGGTTGCAGATGGAAGAGCTTACCGCGTCTTTACGTTTAGTCGCAAAAATCCCTAAAGTAGGATAATCACCCGCTAACGCAGTGACCCTCATTTGTTTTCAAGGATAGAAACAAACGATGCCTCAAGAAACCATTTCATTTGTAACAAGTGAAATTTTCAAAGAAGATACTGGAATTAAAAAGCCAGTATCTTCAACGACAAAGGCACTAAAAAATAAACACTTAGTCGAACGATTCTTACGAGAGTCGGATTCGACTAGGTCGTTATTGCTTTGGTTAGAAAACTCGAGCCATTCGCTGACTCAATTTGATAAAACCTCCGTATTACCTTTTCTGCTTAAGGCTATTGATCGTATCGATAGACAGCTAGAACAACAACTCAATGCCATCATTCATCACAATGCTTTTCAAGCTTTAGAGGCTAGTTGGCGTGGGGTATTGTATTTAGTTCAACAGCAAGATTTACATGACAAAGACCAGAAAGTAAAAGTTAAAATGCTCGATTGTTGTTGGACAACACTGTCTAAAGACATTAATCGGGCGATTGAATTTGATCAAAGTGATTTTTTTAAACTGATTTATAACAACGAATATGACATGTCTGGTGGCGAGCCCTTCGGCACGTTAATTGGTGATTATCAAATCACCCATAAGAACCGCCCAGGTGTGTCCACCAACGACATTGATATTTTAAAAGAAATTTCGCGTACTGCTGCGGCCGCATTTGCGCCATTTATCACTTCTGCCAGTCCTTCATTATTTGGTGCAGATGACTTTGCTGATTTATCTGCTCATATGAACATGGGCAAAATTTTTGAGCAGCATGAGTATATTAAGTGGAACTCGTTACGAAAAATGGATGATTCTCGCTTTATTGGCTTAACTATGCCCAACATCCTAATGCGTTCCCCTTATCTTATCGATGGTAGCCGCAGCGAAGGTTTTAAGTTTAAAGAATCGATTAAAAATCCCAAAAAAGACCATTTATGGGGTAATGCTGCTTATGCCTTTGGTGGTGTATTAATCCGCGCATTTAGCGAATCAGGTTGGTTTGGCCATATCCGCGGTTTAGAACCCGGTGCGCGTAAGAAAGGCCTAGTATGTGACCTTGCGGTCAGTCAATACGAGCCAGATTTATATCGAAAACGCAAGAAACCTTCAGTGGATTTGTTAATCAGTGATAGGGCTGAAAAGTCGATTTCTGATCAAGGTTTCATCCCTTTATCTCCAGTATCAGGTTGTGAACACTTAGTGTTTTACAGTAATGCCTCTGTGCAGAAACCACCAAAATATGAACAACTTGAAGATAATATTAATGCAAAACTATCCTCAATGTTGCAGTACATTTTGTGTGTATCTCGTTTTGCCCATTACATTAAAGTGTTAGGCCGTGAAAAAATTGGTTCACTTCATTCTGCCGAAGCTTGCCAGCGCGAACTGCAATTGTGGCTGCACAAATATACCACCGCTTCAGACGTATCTTCAGATGATGTAAGAAGTAAATATCCGCTGCGAAGTGCCCAAGTTCAAGTAAAAGAAATGCGCGGTAAGCCCGGGCACTTCTATTCGATTATTCAGTTACAACCTCATTTTCAGTTAGATCAAATGGTGTCCAGCATTAAATTGGTCACTGAGCTGACATCAAGAAATTAACACAAAGGTATCAAATGAAAAAGATTCAAGAAATGCTGCAAAATGGCCAGCTACAAGAAGCCATTCAGTTAGTTGAGACACAGCTAAAAGACGACCCAATGAACATTGATTTAAAAGGTCAACATATTGAGTTGTTGTGTATTAATGGTGAGCTTGAACGGGCTGACAAACAGTTAAACTTTTTAGTGCAAAAACACCCTGATTTTTTAATCGGTGCAGCTAACTTACGTCAGTTGATCCGAGCAGAACAAGCCAGAATTGATTTTATGGCAGGCAAAGCTGTACCTCAGCTTTTTGCTGAATCTGATGCTTATGTTGCAGCATTAATGAAGTTACGTTTAGCGATGGTCGACTCCCAAGATGATGTGACTCAATGCGCCAATAGTCTTGAAAATTTACGTCCGCAAGTCAGCCTGCTTATAAACGATAAAACCAATCAAGAAATAAGAGATCTTGATGATACCTTAGGCGGTTTTATTGAGATTTTCGGTACTGACGGTAATTTCTATTTAGCTCAGTTATCTGAAATCGATTACATCAACTTTAAGCCGGTGACTTCGCTACTGGAAATGGTTTGGCGTCGAGTTGATCTAGCGATTAAAGATGGACCGTGTGGTGAAGCGCATATACCGATGATATATGCAGGTAGCGAAACTGATGCTCAAAAATTGGGACGAGAAACTGATTGGCATGAAGTTGCTACTGATGTGATTGCTGGCAAGGGCTTAAAAATGTGGCTCGCTGATGATACTGCAGTCGTACTCAATCAAATTACTAAAATATCCACCCCAGTCTTGCAGTAGGCGATAGTGTTGAGTAAAAACCAGCAACCCATAATGGCATCCATTCTTGACCGATTGATAGATGATTCGCCCGGTGAACAGGATGTCAAAGATAGCCATCGAGGCCTTAACTTACGTCAGTTAAGGTCTAATGTTCGTCGTGATTTAGAGAATCTTCTTAATGCTAAATTACAGTGGCAAACTTGGCCGGAACATTTAACTGAACTTGACAATTCATTGATGAATTATGGTTTGCGTGATTTTTCATCCATGCCAGTAGCGAGTTTAGACGGTCGACAGATCCTCTGTAAACAGGTCGCCGATACCATAAAGCGATTTGAACCCCGTTTTATCGAAGTGATGGTTGAGACGGTCGATAATGAACAGCCTTTGGATCGTGTTTTAAGATTAAAAATCAATGCACTGCTTTATGCAGAACCTGAGCCTGAATATATTACATTTGACTCAGAGGTTGAGCCGGTCCATTTAGCGATGATAGTGAATGAGGGAATTGTGTGAATCAGGAATTATTGGAGTATTACAATCGTGAATTGGCTTTCATTCGTCATATGGGGGCCGAATTTGCTGAGCAATATCCTAAGGTTGCAGGTCGTTTACGATTAAGTGATGAGCATGTTGAAGATCCTCATGTATCACGCTTAATTGAAGCATTTTCTCTGCTCACCGCACAAATTAGACAGAAACTTGATGATAGCTTTCCTGAACTCACTGAAGCGCTATTAGGTCAATTGTACCCTGATTATCAAGCGCCTATTCCGTCAATGACGGTGATTAAGGTGACGACTGAAAACTTATCGACCACAGGGGTATTATTGCCCAGGCTAACGCAAGTCGATACTCAAGTTGAGGGGATGAAATCCTGTCATTTCCAAACGTCATACGACATGAAGTTATGGCCTATTGAAGTTCAACAGGCTCAGTTTCAAAATGCACCGTTTAATGCGCCTGAACCTCAGTGGCCAGAACGGGCAAAGGCAATAATCAAGCTGGATATCGCGTGTGAGTTTGACGAAATTAGTATGCCAAGCCTTGGTGTAGATAAATTACGTTTTTTCTTAAATGGCCAAGACCATCAAACTTTTCAACTTTATCAATTACTATTTGAGCATAGTCTGGGTTTTGCTTTAGTTAACGAGCAGCAAACTGTGTGCAAATTTTTAACTAAACGGCACTTAAAAGCCGTTGGATTTGAAGATGAGCAACAAGTTATTCCTTATAGCCAACGGACCAGTTCTGGTTACCGGTTACTGCTGGAGAATTTTATTTTCCCTGAAAAATTCTTATTTTTTGACATAGATGATTTAGAGGGAAGTTGGCAAGGAATAGACAGTAAGTTCTCACTGTATATTTATTTAAAGGAAGGCTCTCAAGATTTAGATAAGCAAGTGAGTGCAAATCATTTTCTACTCGGTTGCACTCCAGTAATCAACTTATTTGAGCAAAAATTAGAACCAGTAAGTATCGATGCTTCGCAGTACGAATATAAATTAGCTGCTCGTTATTCTGACTCTGAAGTGACTGAGATCATCAATATCCAAGAGGTTATTGCTTATGATCCGAAAGACAATAAAGTTGAAGTCACACCATTTTATGGCGAATCACATCCGCAGTACCTTGGTCACAATAATTTATTTTGGCATGTTAGAAGAGAGTCGGCGAGTTGGTCAGGTGGCTATGCTGAACTAGGAACTGAATCATTTTTATCTTTAGTTGATCATAATTTTAAAGGCTTTAAGTCGGAAGATGATTATGGCGCTTGGATCTTAAGTATTACCGCTCAGTGCAGTAATCGAAATTTACCGGCCCATCTTCCGTTTGGCAACAATGAACCGAAAATGTTTGTCCCTGAACGCGCCGATATCATCAAGCATGTAAAATGTTTGCTTGCGCCAACATTACCCGTTCGCGCATCCCTTAGTGACGCTTCTCGATGGCAGTTAGTGACTCATCTATCAATTGACAGTTTTAGTGGAAAAGATGCACTTCATAATTTAAAAGAAACCCTTAAATTATACGATTTTAAGTGTTCACCAGAAAATAAAAATTTAATCGAGAATATTCACTTTGTTGAAGTCACTCCTGATACTGCACGAGTCAACCAACATGGCCGGATTAGCTTTTGCAGTGGCAGCCATATTGAAATAACCTTTATTAAAGATCATTACTCTGGCAGCGGAGTGTTCTTCTTTTGCACAATATTAGATCACTTCTTTGCACAATTTGCTGCAATCAATAGTTTTACCCGTTTAAGTATGCGTTTTAAAGACCATAATTCAGTCGCTTATACCTGGCCTGCACGTTCAGGACAAAGGCCGTTGTTATGACCCAAAATGCGATGCATCATCAGTTGCAGGCCATAATTGAAGCGCCCTCCGAGCATGATTTCTATCAAGCTGTTTATCAGTTTCAACAGCAGTTATCTCAAGGTCGCGAGCAAGGCTTTAAAGTTGGTTACGATACGATTCCAAGCAAAGAGCTGTTGCGGTTTAAATCAGATCAGCACCTTGGTTTTCCGGGGCAAGCCATCAGTAAAGTAAAGGCTAAACATACCAGTCAAAAGGCTAAGGTTGCCGCTGATATGCATATATCATTTATGGGGTTGACTGGGCCAAGCGGGGTATTACCTTCGCACTATACTGAGTTAGTCTTAGAGCGTTTACGTCATAAAGATAGCGGTATGCGTGATTTTTATGATTTATTTAATCATCGAATTATTTCACTATTTTATCGGTCATGGGAAAAGTATCGCTTCTCAGCTAATTATCAATCCCATGAAGATGGCGCTACGGATAGTTTTACTCATGTTTTGAGTTTACTCAGTGGTAATAAATCATTGAACCGCTATTACGCTGGTTTTTATCATAATAAAACTCCTACGGCAGAGTCATTACGAAGCATGTTGAATGACTTTACTGGCTGTAATGTCCAAGTTTGTTCTTTTCAAGGTCGTTGGCAATCTCTCGCTAAGACAGAGCAAACCCGATTGGCTAGTCGAAGCATGCTAGAAGGCCAATATGCGCGTTTAGGTGTCGATGCCAGTATTGGCAGCCGAGTATGGGATATCAACTCCAGTATCAGTATTCATATTAAGCCTAAAGAAGGTGCGTTGGTTAATGCATTTATGCCAGGGACAGCAAATTGTAAATCACTTAAAAAACTGGTCTCAAGCTATTTAGGTCAGTCAGTCAAATATAAGATTTTTCTAGAAATAAAACAAAAAGATGCACCGAAAGCACAATTATCCAAGTCTGCAATTGGCTTGGGGCTTGGTTGTGGTTTGATCAGCCGTGCAGAGTATGGTGAGCAAATAAAAAGCTTAATGATTTAATTAATAAAGGACTATGAATATGTCAGCGATGACTTTGAGTAAATTGGTTGGAAAACTTAATCCAGTATGTCGACAATCTTTAGAAACTGCTGCCAGTGTATGCCATAGCCGCAGTCAATTTAGTGTTGAAATTGAGCACTGGTTACTAGCATTATTAGAAAATGGTTCTGGTGATTTAGACATCATCATGGCCAGTTTTTCAGTGCAAAAAGATCAGCTGATCAACGACATTCGTCAGGGATTAGAAAAATTTAAAACGGGTAATAGTGCGGCTCCGAGTCTATCGCCACACATTGTCAGTTTATTACGTCAAACCTGGTTAAATACCAGCATTGAATTTAATGATAATGAGACCAGAACGGCCTATCTTATTTTTACGTTATTGACGGATGATTCGTTAAACTCCTTAGTGTCACGCTCTGCTAAACAGTTACTCAAAATCGACCCTGCGCAGCTAAAACATGCTTGGCCACAACTTGCGCGTCAATCTACAGAGCATAAAGTGTCGAGTACCGATATTGAAGAAACTCAGGCAATGCAATCTGCGCCAAGCAAAACACCAAATCTAGATCAATTTACGCAAAACTTAACCGAACAAGCTGAATTAGGCAAGATTGATCCTATCCTTGGTCGTGATAATGAAATAAGGCAAATGATCGATATTTTAACTCGCCGTCGTCAAAATAATCCTATTTTAACCGGTGAGGCCGGCGTCGGTAAAACGGCCGTAGTGGAAGGTTTAGCACTTAAAATTTTTCAAAAAGAAGTGCCAACTGCATTGCAGAATGTCCGTATTCATGTGCTCGACTTGGCTTTATTACAAGCTGGAGCTGGTGTAAAAGGTGAGTTTGAAAATCGTTTAAAAGCGCTTATTAACGAAGTTAAACAATCGGTTAAGCCAATAATTTTATTTATTGATGAAGCACACACTATGATCGGTAGTGGTGGACAAGCAGGGCAAAATGATGCTGCTAATTTATTAAAACCTGCCTTAGCCCGCGGCGAATTACGTACTATTGCGGCAACAACCTGGGCTGAATACAAAAAGTTTTTTGAAAAAGATGCAGCCTTGACTCGTCGTTTTCAGGTTGTAAAAATTGATGAGCCATCTCCTCAACAGGCGATTGCAATGATGCGAGGACTATTACCCGTAATGGAAGGCCATCATAAGATTCTGGTTTCAGATCAAGCGTTATGTGCCGCGGTAAATTTATCTCATCGTTATATTACTGGGCGTCAGTTGCCAGATAAAGCCGTGAGTTTATTAGACACAGCTTGTGCCCGTGTGGCTATGAGCCAAGCATCGACACCGGGACTGGTTGAGTCCTTACAGCGACAAATTCAGCAACTCGATACCCAGATTAATATTCTCACTCGCGAACAAAAAACTGGTGCAGATCATAAAAAATCCATTATTGAATTAACCAAGAAGCATAAGTTACTCTCAAAAGCACTTGAGCCATTAATGATCCAGTGGCAGGAAGAGTTGAGCACGGTGAAGAAAATTGCTGATTTAGTGACGCAAATCCAATCATCACAGACTGATACAGTTGCTCAATTACAGGAACTGACAGAGTTGAAGGCTAATTTAGCTGTCAATAAACAGCCTATGGTGCATTGGCAAGTTGATGAACAACTTGTTGCTGAAGTGATTTCCGACTGGACTGGGATTCCTGCAGGCAAAATGCAAAGTGATGAAATTAAAACGATTTTGAACTTGAAAGAAACCATGTCTAAGCGGGTTATCGGGCAAGATCATGCATTAGATTTAATTGCGAAAACGGTACAAACGTCGCGCGCCCAATTAGGTGATGAAAAACGCCCAATCGGTGTGTTTTTGCTGACGGGACCTAGCGGTGTAGGAAAAACTGAGACCGCACTAACCCTAGCTGAGCAAGTTTATGGCAGTGAAGATAATGTCACCGTTATCAATATGTCAGAGTTTAAAGAAGAGCATAAAGTATCCCTACTATTAGGCTCACCTCCTGGTTATGTCGGCTATGGCGAGGGGGGAGTATTAACCGAAGCTGTTCGCCGTAAGCCCTATAGCGTTATTTTATTGGATGAAATGGAAAAAGCGCATCCTGGTGTTCAAGATATTTTTTATCAGGTTTTCGATAAAGGTATGATCAAGGATGGAGAAGGGCGAGATATCGACTTCAAAAATACTATTATCATTATGACCTCAAATGCTGGAACTGAAACCACCATGGGGTTGTTTGAAGATGAACAGATTGCGCCCTCTATTACTGGTTTGCGTAAGGCGCTTCAAGATGATTTATTGGGCTACTTTAAACCCGCATTTTTAGGCCGCTTGAATGTGATTCCTTATATTCCTCTTACTCAATATATGCTTAATGAGATCACGAAATTACAATTACAGCGAGTTGCCCATCGCTTAGCAGAGCATTATCAAGCTAAGTTCACTTACAGTGATGATGTCGTTAGCCAAATCGTGTCTATGTGCCAAGATGCCGGTTCTGGCGCTCGAAATGTGCACAATATTTTACAGAATACAATGTTGCCAGATCTTTCTGTTAAGATTTTAAACAATATGGCGAATAATAAAAAAACAACTAATGTAAAAGTTAATGTCGTAAAAGAAGAATTTGTATATAAAATTTAGGTAAACATAAAGGGTATATAACCGAAAATATAAATAATCATTTAGTATTATTAATTAGATTTTTAACATTATATTTGAGGTCTATATAATAAGGTATATACCCTTTGTGATGTTATGTAGTTATTACTGATGTAGTAATAACTATATAATATTTATATTTTTTATTTATCTAAACGATTAGTTGATTATCAAAGAACCTTTGATATAATCCTCATGCTTAATAATGAGGACTCACTATATTTAAATGGATAATACAGTTATGTATTATTTGTTGATATGTGCATTTTTAATAAATTGAAATATTAAGTTTGAATTGTTGAACTTATAAAACTGTCCATTAATGGATGACATCCACGCAAAAGGAGCATTAATAATGCAAGCGAATACATATTTAAACTATGAAGGGATTAAAGGCGAAACCACTGCTGAAGAATTCAAAGACATGATTACTGTGTTATCAGTCGATTGGAATATTAGCCGTGAGATCAGTTCTTTCACTGGTACTGCTAAAGACCGTGAAGCAAGCTCTACTCGTTTAGGTGACGTTACCATTACTAAATTGCAAGATAATTCTTCAACTGACTTGTTCAAAGAAGCAACTATCGGTAAAGGTAAAAAAGCGGTTTTTCACATCACTAAACAAGGTGACAAAATCGAAGAAATCATGCAAATCGAATTAACCGATGCAATGATTTCTAGCTACAGCGTTTCAGTTCATGGTGACCGTCCAGTTGAGACTATCACTATCAGTTACACTGAAATGATGATGGCTGTTACACCTACTGATGACAAAAACAACATTACTGCAGCGCTACGTTATGGCTACAGCGGTGTTAAAGGTCAACAAATGTAAGTTGTTTGTGATCTTAAATCTTGGGGGAACTTGTTTCCCCCAAGATCTTTATTCTTAACGACTGAGGCAAGGAATGCTTAAGGCCACTCAAAAAAATAATATCATCAGTATCACTACGCCATTAGGTAAGGATGTTCTGTACCTAACGCATTTTACTGCCACTGAAGCTATTTCACAGTTATTTTCAATCAGCGTATCAATGTTTACTGTTGGTACTCAGATTAGTCTCGATAGTTTAGTGGGTAAAAACGTCTGTATTACATTACGTAATGCCGAAAGTGATGGTGCTGCTCGGTACTTTCATGGGGTCATAAGTCATCTCGAGTCTGCAGGTATGCGGACGGCTGCTTCAGATGATGCGCAAAATTATATTGATTATCAAGCTGTTATTGTGCCTCAAATGGCACTAATGAAAAAACGCAGCAACTGTAGAATTTTTCAAAATAAGTCTGTAATTGACATTATTAAAGACTTATTTGGTCAACATAAAGTCGAATTTCAAAATAAAACTACCAATACTTATCCTCAGTATGAATACTGCGTGCAGTATCTAGAATCTGATTTAGATTTTGTTTGTCGCTTATTGCAACAAGAGGGTATTTTCTTCTTCTTTGAGCACAGTCTTAGTGCCCATACCCTTGTACTTGCAGATGATATTAACGCCTATAAACCTTGTGCAGAAGAGAAAGTTCGATGTTTTTCAGGACATTTAGCTGAGTCACATTTATCAAACTGGCAAGGTGGAATGAGCATGGTCAGCGGTGGCTTTATTCAAAAAGGCTATGACTATGAACAACCTAAGCTTTATCCATCAGGTAATCATAATAAAGCGGATCTCCCAGAACAAAGTGCCCTTGAAGTGTATGACTATCTAGGTGAATCAGAATTTAATAAACGTGCTCAGCCCTTTGCCAATAATCAGCTTGAAGCCCTGCAAAAAGATATGAACAAATGCAGTGGTCAAGGTGATTGCCGCAGTTTCATGATAGGCAAATTTTTTACATTTAAAGATCACGAAAACGTCAGCTATAAAGGTAAGAGCTTTGTTATAAGTTCTTTAAGAACCTCAGCGACACAACCTAATCAGTCTGGCGCAGGCCAATCTATGTCTGGGTGCGTGTATCAAAATGATTTTGAATGTGTTCCAAAAAGTACCCCATACCGTTCACAACTTCATTTGCGCAAACCATTAATTAATGGTGTGCAAACTGCTGTGGTTACTGGTGAGCCAGGTGACGAGCAACATATTGATAAATTTGGCCGCGTTAAAGTGCAGTTTCACTGGGATCGTGAAGGTGAATTTAACAGTAAAAGCTCGTGTTGGATCCGTGTCGCACAGAGTTGGGCGGGTAATAAATGGGGCGCATTTTTCTTTCCTCGCGTTGGTCAAGAAGTGCTGGTTGAATTTATTAATGGTGATCCGGATCAACCAATTATTAGTGGTGCTGTGTATAACGCAGACTTAATGCCACCTTATGCCTTACCAGCTAAAAAGACCCAGTCTGGTATTAAAACACACAGTACTAAAGACGCTGGTGCAGACAATTTTAATGAATTACGTTTTGATGATGAAAAGGGTAAAGAGTTACTATTTTTTCAAGCAGAAAAAGATCACCATCTCAATGTTAAACATGATCAAAAAGATACCATAGGTAATGACCGTTTTACTGAAGTGGTTAATAACGATAACGTTAAAATTGGCAACGATCGCCTAGAAGATATTGGTAATAATGACAGTTTAAACGTAGGCAAAGTGCTCAATATTGAAGCTGGCAAAGAGATTGTGATTAAAACGGGCAGTGCATCTATCAAAATGAGCAGTGATGGTTCTATTTCTATAGAAGGGACAAACATCACCATAAAAGGCACCAATGTTAAGGTTAACGGCACCAGCATTGCCTTAAAAGCTGCTCAAATTAAGTTGAATTAGTCATGTCATCATCTCGTTATCCTGGAGTCGGCCTGTTAGGGCCTTTTTGTCGAGGTCATGAAATTACCTGTCAATTTGGGTATCGACACTTAATCTGTAAACCGGTCGATAAACCGCAAGATCCACTGCTTAATACACCTAATATGACCTTGTGGGTTAGTGCAACATTTGGTGAACAGTTTTTAGTAAATCGACACAGCTGGAAGAATTCACCAGATTTGTTGTATCTAATTTATTGCTATTTACACAATGATACCTATTTGGCTGTTCAACAATCTGAAGCGCAAATTATCAGTATCATTGCATTGGCGTTGGAACAGCGTGCTTTATTGGTTATCCCTTTAGATAACGAGTAAACCTCTGGAACAACACATTACAACAAATAAAGGAATATTTGATGGGAATGCCCGCAGCAACGCTTACATGCATGCATCTTTGTCCTAAAACCAATCCTGGTCCTGTACCTCATGTTGGCGGTCCTATTGTAATGGGGTCTGGCAATGTTCTTATTGGTTCATTACCCGCAGCACGTAAAGGTGACAAGTTAATTTGTGTTGGGCCGCCTGATACGATTAATGCAGGTTCAAGTTCGGTATTGATTAATGGCAAACCCGCAGCCCGAATGGGAGATGGTACCGCTCATGGTGGGAAGATTATTGTAGGTAATCCTACAGTGATGATTGGCTAGAACGAACAAGGATTGTGGTAAATGAATTTGATTGAGAGTTTTAATCTTCTGCTGGCACAACGACAAGTTATGTTGTCGTCGTTTCAGTGTATGCCAAAAAACATTGAAGATAATACTCAATCGTTAACGGTCATTTTAAAGATGATCCAGCAAAAAAAAGATCCTAATTGGCCGTTACTCAGTGCCAATACTCAGGAGCAAATTGTTGATGCTTTTGAAACTGATGTGCAGTTTAGCCCAACTGACAAGGTAGTCATTTTATCTCTGTTGTTACAACTGCACTACAAGGCTCAGCCTACAGCGCAATCACATATCGTTGAGGCATTATTTGCCAGCAGTCTTGTTGATGCGAGCCAATATAGCCCTGCATTTGCACTAATGGCCAGCCAACTTCAATTTGATAAGGTTAGTTTTACTGCAAGCAATAAGACTCCTGAGCAAATTCAGCAATATATCTTGTTGTGCATCTATCGTGGTAAACGCTTAAAGCGTAACGATGGCATTAATTCACTGAACATCCCTCGGTCGTCACTGACGTCTTTATATATTGAAATGCTGATGTCTAGCATTAATGAACCGATAGAGCTCTATGGCTTATTCAGTCAATTAGATTATTGCCACAGTGCCCTTTTTGAAGTGTTTATTATTTCATTAGACGAAGCCATATTAACCAAAGTGTTCAATTTAATGAGTCAGAATGTTGATTTGACATTAAGGGTCATCGAGCTAATGGGCTATTCAGGTTTTAGTAAATTTGTGCCTTTTTTAGCTCGAGCTATGCAGCAACCAAATCAAACCTTAGTGGCTTTTAGCGCATTGAGAACTATTTTAGGCCCCGAGTTAGATCAATCGGTCCCTTATCAATGGCAGTTTGAGGAAGATGAAGCCGAACGTTGTGAATATTTACAATTTTATAGTGCTAAATTATTGCATCGTTGGATGCTATTAGCCCTTAAAATGCCTGAAGTTAGATTGATTAATGGTATTGAAGTCAATCCTGCTAGTATCGATAAAATCATTCGTTACTCTAGTCCTGTTCACCAACGAATCGCTTATTTACACAAGCTTAGGCTCAATAATGTGGTCAATCACAGCCCACAACGAGTGAAAGTCGCCTTA
Organism: Shewanella sp. 5S214; assembly: GCF_041439795.1. Taxonomy (NCBI): domain Bacteria; kingdom Pseudomonadati; phylum Pseudomonadota; class Gammaproteobacteria; order Alteromonadales; family Shewanellaceae; genus Shewanella; species Shewanella sp. 5S214. The sequence goes on along the minus strand of NZ_JBGOOV010000006.1, from coordinate 42,804 downwards.
TGATTATGCATGCAGAGACCATTGAAATCGTTGTGGGGACCTATCAAAATCCACTACAGTTGCTCAACCTACCTTTATCTGAGGCGGTTGATTTTGAGTATCAATTTGATGGTCAACACATCGCTGCGGTAATGGCTCAAGGCCTGGCTACTGAGTCTCAATTAAGCCGTATCATTGATATGTTACACAAGTTGCCGATCCATGACGAAGCTCAGTGGCAGCCTTACCGAACTCAGCCGATTTTTTGGATTTTACCTCATTTAGAAAAACAACAACTTGTGGATTGGGTAAGTCGTTTACATGCACTTTTCCCACATTGCTTTGAACATCCTCATAGCCGATTTTTCCCTATGGGAAGTGCTGGTTTTTTCTCTGCATTGAGCGCATTAAAGGCATTACCAGTCGATAGTCAAAGTGCGATATTTATTGCTGTAGACAGCCTGTATTTTGCGCTTTCAGATTTGCAAAATGAGCAAGAGCTGATTACCCAGCAACAAGATAGCGGTCGTTGTCCTGCTGAAGCGGTCATCATGGCCAACATCAATGTTGCAACTGATGGTATGCACGTTTTGGATTTATTCCAAGAGTCATGTAGCTTGGTTCAACAAACTCAGGCCATAAAAACCTTATTTAACCGAGCTTGCCAAGTCGATGATATTGATCAACTGTCGCAGCTTTATTTACCCGGTAACCTTTCGACAGTGACAGACAATTGGCTTAATGCTTACGAGCAATTAGCGGGCAAAATTAATCAAGACACACAAATTACCCAATCCAGCTATTTTACTGGCGACATAGGTTGCGTGGTAGGATTATATAACTTTTTACACATCTATAATCGCTATCAACAACACACAGTTACAGGAATAAGTTTACAACTTGAAGTGTCTCAACAACTTCATCTTGGTGTGGCAATGTACTCATGGATAGAGAAGGCATAAACGAACATGGCGGTCAGTAATTTCTATTTTAAAGGTCATAACCGTTACATTGTTATCGCGCCTGCCAGCGCGTCAACCCCTGCTGGGTTTCAATTATCTACGTTTGAACAAAATAATAATATTAGTACCATTATTAATGAAATCTCGCCTCATTTAGTCCGCGACCGTAATGCTTTAATTCATGCCAGAAGTTTGGTGATGAACGCCGGCGTAAACGTGACTTTATCTGCCAGAGATATTACTCATAAACTCAGTGACATTATTGGGCGCAATTTACTCCGAGTTTATCTCGAAATGCCCAAACAACAGATTCAATCCTCAACAGAAATCGCTAGCGTTGGGGCGAGTTCGACGAATAAAAAATCCCCCAAAGCAAGCAAGGGTAAACAAACTTCTGCATCAGTTCAGTCTGGTACTGTGACCAATCATTCTCCGACGGAAGTGAGCATCGATAAACAAGAGTGCCGCAGCGATCCGGTTTCGATGCTAAGTGGCGAAGAAATTTTACCGTTAGTCGATTTTGAGCTTAATGGTTTAATGCCGCTAAAATGGCGCCGTTTGTATCGTTCGAGTAAAGTTGGTACTAACGTTGGTATGGGGTACGGCTGGCGTCATAACTTTTGTGTACAGCTAGATCATCAATATCAAGCACCTGCGAAAGTAGGGCCTAAAAAACCTGGTAAATATTGGTTTGAGTTAACTGACGATGAAGGCCGAGTGCATATTTTTGATTCGGTCAAACGTGGGCAGACCAGCATCCAACTTTCAACAGGTTGGTCGTTAGTTCATCAAGCCGATGGTCGTCAAGTACTCATCAAGCCAGATGACAGTCATTGGGCTTTTGTAAAGCAACAGGTTGCAGGCAAAGATGTTTGGCAATTAGAAAGCATTAGTAATCATCAAGGCCAATATTTTCAGCTGTATTATGATCATCAAGGTCGTTTAACACAAATAACCACAGGCCCAAAACGTGGCGTATTGTTATTTTATAATGCACAGAGCAACTTATTAAAAGTGGCTTCGTACATGTTAGATAACCAAGGTAACAAACAAGTTCATCAAAATTTGTTAGCCAGTTATCAATATGACGACGCTCAAGCACTTATTGCCGCCACTGACATTAATGGCCGAGTAGAGCGCTACAGTTATGTCAAGGTCAAGTCAGCCGACATCACATCTGACAGTGATCATCAATATAACCCTAAAAGTACCACTTATTTATTGCAGCGCCGAACACGCGCATCTGGCTTTAGCCATCACTTTGCATGGGACGGACAAGATCACCAAGCCAAGTGCATTGAGCAATGGGGTGATGATGATATCTATCATTATCATTTTGAATATACAGAACTCGTTCACGGCGTAAAAAGCCGTTGTACTGACTCTTTAGGTCATAGCGAAACTTTTATTCACAATACACAAGGGCTGTTGACGGAACACCACAACCCGAATGGGAGCATAATACGTCATCAATATGATGCAGTTGGTCGTAAAGTGGCCACCATTGATGCCTGTGATAACAAAATACAATATAACTATAACCATCAAGGACAGTTACTGGCTGTTATTCAAGCCGATGGTGGCACTACGCGGTTTGAATATAATCGTTTAGGTCAAAGAATTGTCACCCGAGATGCCATCGGCCGAACAGCTAAAAGACATTATGATGCCACTGGGCGATTACTGTCTGAAATAGGTTTCGATGGTCGTCCAAGTCATTATCAATACAATGATGCTGGGCAGTTAACCCAAAAAATCGATGTTAATGGTGTAACACATCGCTACCATTGGGACCGCGACGGTGAGTTACTTGCTACACAAGTCGGTGATGCGCTTACCCGTTTTAGTCATGACAGGCTGGGGCGTGTTAATGCCACTATTAATCCCCAAGGCTTAGTCACTGAATTTATTCGTGACAATAAAGGTCAGATTATCGAAAGTAAATCTTACCCACAAGATAATCAAGACAAGCCTGAAGAAGCCATTAGTCATTATTATCAGTACGATGATGCCGGACGTGTTATTCGCCAGCGCCAACAGGCTGATGTTGCTGGCGAGCAAGAACTCAGTAACGATAGCGAGTACATTGAAAACATTATCGACTATGACGGTTTAGCCCAACCGCGCCAGCAAACGTTTGCTGATGGCAGTTGGCTGAAGTTTTTTTACGATAAAGAACGTAACTTAAACCGCATCGAGCGCAGTGACGGGGCGCAATACCGTATTGAATACACGCCAACAGAGCAACCTAGAACATTAATTGGTTTTGATGGCCGCGAGCAACATTATCAATATGACGCAAATGACAAATTAGTTGCCGTGAACGACAGTGATATTCGGTTTGTTAAGCTCAAACGTGATGCCATGGGGCGAATTTGTCAGCAAAGTAGCCATGTCAAACTTGAGCCAAGTGCCACATCAGCGCTACTGAATACTCAGAACTTTTATCAATATAATCCTATAGGGCAAATCACTCGTGCCCATAACCAACACCGTACTGTGCAGCAACACCTTGACCCACAAGGGCGTATAAAGCGGGTATTGCAAAGCCAGTGGCAACTTGACTATCAATATGATGACTCAGGTAACCGCAGTGGCTTAACCTTGCCAGACGGGCAACACATTGACTATCAATACAATAAAAACAGTCAATTAAGCGGCATTAGCTTTACAGACAATGGCTCATCGAAGCCGTGTGTACAGCTGGCTCATTATCACTATTTGCCATCAGGTTTATTGCACAAAACAATCCAGGGTAATCAGCTTGAACTCACTCATGCGTATGATAGCCATTCAAGATTAATTGAGCAGACATGGCGACATGCACAAAATGAGACTCGATTATTTGAATCGAGACGTTATCAATACGATAAACAGCATCAATTACAACGCTGCGAAAGTAAGCTGGGCAACGATAGCGCTGTGGATGGACAATCTTCTGAGCATATTAATCACAAGCCAGAGGTTAAACAGTTTAGCTATAACAAAATCAGCCAGTTAATCAGTCATAGCCATACTGGCGTGTCTGGCGAAAACCCAAGTATTGCTGACAATGCATCTAATGCTCGTCAGCAATATCAATGGGATGCTTTTGGTAACCCATTACAGGCTATTCGTGCTAGTGATATTCATAGCCAAACTATAAGTAGTAATCATGTTAGCGCTAATGAAACGGCTAGCAGTCAATCTGCTGATACAGTAAGGCCTAAAAACCTTAATGATGTGGTGGTTAACAACGACCGCTTAATGAGCATGGCTGGGGTCGATCACCGTTACGATGCCAGTGGCAACCAAATCAGCCAAGTGGGTACGGGCGATAAACAACAACGTAGTTTTAATGGTTTGAACCAACTGGTGCAAATCAACGTTAATGGCAAGCTGACCCAATACGAATATGATGCATTAAGTCGTCGCAGCGCAAAAATCACCGAACTCGGTCGAACCGACTTTATTTGGGATAATCACCAGCTGATTGGCGAATGCACTTTAGGTGAGTACAGCTGGTATATTTATCAGCCCGACACCTTTACACCTGTTGCACTGATTAAAGCTGGGCAAATATATTATTATCACCTAGACCAACTCGGCACACCGATTTGCTTAACCGATGAAAACGCACAAATTGTCTGGCGCAGCCAACAAGACGTGTTTGGCCAAACAATTGAAAGCGTAGATTTTGAAGATAAAGATTTTAAAGATACAGATATTAAAGACGCGGATAATGAGCATACTGATGTTGATTATGCTGGCCAGCAAGACAAGATTACTAACCCAATTCGTTTTCAAGGCCAATACTTTGATGACGAATCAGGGTTACACTACAATCGTTTTAGGTACTATAGTCCTCAGCAAGCTCGATTTATTCATCAAGACCCAATTGGATTAGTGGGCGGGATAAACCATTATCAGTACGCGCCTAATCCAGTGAATTGGGTGGATCCGTTTGGGCTGTTGTGTAAAGAGGGACAAGCAAGAGTTAAAGCAGCATTAGACGCTAATCCGACAATTCCTGATGACTTAAAAGAGAAAATTTTTGCCATTGCTCGGTTAGATAACACAAGTTATACGGCTGATGAATTAATTGAACATATTGAGAATGGTACACCAATTGGTATAGGAATTGTTGACTCTGAATTAAATCATCAAGGGATACCTATTTCGTATTTGGACGAAGTGGCTATGGCAACCAATAGGACTAGGAATGACATTGAGAATCTTTATGATATTCTTGAACACAAAACTGGAGTTGATTATAAAACTCATATTGAAAATTATGTTGGTAGAAATGGGTACGGAATAAATTTAAAAGATGCTTATTTAATAATGGGTTATACCACTAACTTTTTTATGAAAGGCCGATTGGCACCCAAAATGCTTGAAGGTGTAACTCTCAACAAAGCTGAAACAACCTTAGTAAATAGTCTTAATAACGCTCTAGATAAATTACCTTCAGAATCTGGAACATTTTATCGAGGACTCGGTAAAGCCCCTCTACCGAGTTGGTTTGACGATAAATATCATATAGGGGCAATAATCAACGAAACATTTTTTGCTTCGGTCAGTGAAGAATTAAGCCCTGAATACGAAGGAGGTAAAGTTATGGTTTTTAAGTCAAATAATGTAAAAAACCTTTCTCCTCTGGCAATGGATGTACATTTTGCTGATAAGATCGGACAATCACCAGCTAAATCTGAACATTTAATTCAATCAGGACATCGTGTAGTAGTTAAATCTAACCGTGACGGGATCGTGACATTGGTTCATCTCGAGGGAATTGTATAATGGTCGAAGTAAACAATGTTAGTTTAGATATACACAATATCAATCAAAATGACTTTTCATCAAATGATGGTGGTGTTGTTATAGATGCTTTTTTACTAGAGGGTCAGGGGCTTATATTGGTTCAGGAAGTAGTAAATAATCATTTAAAGTGGTTTTTTTTTAATGCAACTAACTTGAAAGTAGTTAGTAAAGAAGAACGGTATAGAGCATATAACGGGAAAATAGAGGAAGAAAATATTGAGGATTACCTACTAGTATCAGAAATAAAGGTCGATTTGGAGACTGGTGCAGAATCAATTGATGAGAAAATTATATATAAAGATAATATAGTATATCAATGTGAGCGTTTTCGTTATGAAACACCTATTACTCTGCCTTTATTTGAGAGATATCAAGCATTAAATAAGTCTAATGAAAAATCAAATTTATATTTTGATGAAGAAATTTTAAATTTTAAAAAAATGAAGTTTGAACAAAAAGTTACTTTTTTACGAGGTAAATTTAGGCAGTTATACAAAACACGTTGGGAATTAGGCATTTTGCCTGAAGAGTGCTTCCTATCAGAAGAAGAAGTTGAAAGATATAGTGAAGATGAGTATTTTACTAAAGCATTGAATGCAATGTTAAAATTAGAAGAGTCATTTACTGGAAAACCAACTTCAGAAATGTTTGCAAATATAATTGCAAAAGGTGGTAAATAATAGATGTTGAAAGAAATCGCTATAGCAGATGCTTATGGAGCTGGTTTTGAGTTTTCCTCAGCAAAGAAAGTAAAAAAGTACAATGACTTATCAACTTATTGCACGCATGATCTCTATGGTTTCTCTGCAAAGTATACTGATGATACGCAGATGACAATTGCCATTGCTGAATTACTACTAACAGATGGTGAATATAGTGTCGAAGTTATTGCAAATAAATTTGTAGAATGCTTTAAAAGAGATAAACGTAGGGGATATTCTAGAGGATTTTACGAACTCTTAACTAATGTTGAGTCTGGAACTGAATTACTATCAAGAATCATCCCAAATAGTGAGAGAAATGGTGCCGCAATGAGATCGGTTCCATTAGGTTTTTTAAAAGATAAAATTCAGCTTTTAAAACTAGCAGCAATGCAAGCAAAAATAACACATAACACTGAAATTGCAATTAAATCAAGCTGTGCGATTGCTTTAACGAGTTATTTTGCTATTCAAAAAAAAGGAAAACTATCTGAATTGCGACTTTATTTGGAAAATGAAGGTTATGGTGATTGGGATTTTGATTGGAGAGGCGAAGTTTCTGTTGCTGCATATGATACTGTTAGTGCCGTTTTCAGTTGTTTGTTGAGCAATGATAATATCAAGGAGTTATTAGTTAATTGTGTTGATTTGTGCGGAGATACTGACAGTGTTGCATCAATAGCCGTTGGTTTAGCTTGTTGCTTTGATGAATATGAAAGCAATATACCGTCACATTTATTCTTAGGATTAGATGAAGCCCAATATGGTATTTGTTTTTTAGATGAACTTGAAGAAAAACTAAATATAAAGTTTAGATAGCATGTGGGTCGAAGTTCTTATCAACACAATGGCCAAACATTTTTATACGTAATAGATCGTTTTTTGTCTTTCGCTTTCTCGAACTCGATAAACTCAGAAATATGAAACGCTGCCGATTTCTTCTAACATTTCTAAGCAAGCTTCGTTAGCATCACAATGAGCAGGGCTCCACAACGAAGTAATACCCACAAATGTGTTTGTGCCTGAAGAACTAGCTAATCGAACGGTAGATACTTGGCTGGTGAACAGAAAATTACAAAGCCCCTATTTTATAGCTGATTTCAGAGGTTTTATCGAGTAAAGGAGTGTTAAATGGTCGATAGCGTACTTAAAGGAATAACCCTTGATAATCGAATTGTTGAGGCGTTAAAGAATCATCGTATCATCAATATGACTAAACCATATAGTGAATTTGGTATGAGTCGCTATAAAAAAAGGCGTGATGTAAAAGATGAAGACATGTTTTCCTATTCAGGTAAAAAAATATTTTTTCATTTAGATAATGGTGATGTGATTGGTTTTGCGTCAAATGATGTAAAAAGATCGATTGTAACTTGGTTTGATGAAAAAGACGGTGTGAAAGAGCATTTTTATTTATGCCGATCTGGTGATGAGTTTTCATATGACGACCCTATACACTCAGTAAAAGATAACTGGAGTGGAATAATTAATGAAAAAGTCATATCGATAACAGTGTTTACTGTTAAAAACCCCGTTGAAGATAAAAAATTTGTCGATAGGTTTGAGGCTGCAATTTTATTGGAAACCGCTAAAGGTAATATGCTTATTTCAGATGCTTCAGCAGCCTTCAAATATTCATCTTCTATGCCTGTCGTAAAGTTAGAAGATGCCCCTGATGGTTTTTTTGACAACCTAGAGGCTAGAGTATTGTGAAATCAATTAACATTTATATCAAAAATTAAGCAGTGAGAAGAACTAAATACTAAAGTGTATGAATTTCACAATGACAAGGATAATACGATGTCATCAATAAAAATAACTCAAGCTGTCGGGCTGGGTGGAGTTAACAATTTAAACGATGTAAAAGTAGTACAAACTGCATTAAATAAATTACTCAAACTCATTCCTCCTACAAAATCATTAATTGTTGATGGCCGTTTAGGCTCTATGCCTGAAAATGCTAAAACCGTTGCAGCGATTAAGTTATTTCAAAGTAAAGTACTCAATATGGTACGTCCAGATAGCAAAATAGATGCGAATGGTCGAACTCTTCGTAAGATAAATGAAATGTTGATAGTAAAGAGCATTCAGATCGCGGGCATGCAAGACTCTAAACTTTTCATGTCAAATGTAATAAAGCCGGCTCTTTTGAAAATAGGTTTAGCCTCCAGAAAAGCAGAAATGTGACTACTAGGAACCGCCATCCAAGAGGTCGTTTAAAATACCGACAACAATTAGGTGGCGGGCCTGCTTTAAGTTATTTTCAAATAGAACCAGCCACACACGATGATATTTGGGATAATTACCTAGCGTACAGACCTGAGCTTGCAAAGAAAGTCAGTGAATTGTTGAACAATGATGACAAATTACAAGAGCTAAAAGATAATGATCTATATGCATGTGCTATGGCAAGAATGCATTATTTAAGGGCTCCAGCAGGGTTACCATCAGAGGATGTCTTCATGGTCAGGCAGCGTATTGGAAATCCTATTACAATACGCCGTTAGGTAAGGGAACGATTCAAGAGTATGTTCATAATTGGCAAACCTATGGGGTTAAGTAATGACGTTATATAAATCTATTTTTGCAGTCTTATTATTGACCTCTAGCCATTTTGCTGCAGCGTCAGATTGTATTCAAATAAAAGTGATAAAGCCGATAGTAGTGCAATTTAGTAGTGATGATGTTAAGTCAAAAAGATTTGATCAAGTTAAACTTTTACATGAAGATAAATCGGGCATTTGTTTACCGACTCTTGACACCTATGTTTTAGCATATAATGAAGGTGTTCCATTTATTGCTGCTCGTTTGAAGGGACACACGCCAAATATCACATTGATAAAAAAAGATGAGATTGAGTATGCCTTGATTAAATATCATACGGGGAACAAGCTTCAGGTATTGAAAGGGTACCAATATGTAGACTCTGATTTAATTGAACTTCCAAACTTTACCTTAAGTAGTAATTTAAGCCAAATCAATATCGTCAATGGAAGTATTGAAGTTAACAATACCGAATTAGTTAAAAATAAGGTAATAAACCAATTGGCATACTATGATTTTGACCTAACGGGTATACATAAAAAGCGTTAAAATAATATCATTGGCATTTATCTCAGTTGCTGTGCTGTCAGCCGATAAGGCTACTGAATTGAATAGTATTTCCAGACCCAAGATATAAGTAGTAATCATGTTAGCGCTAATGAAACGGCTAGCAGTCAATCAGCTGAAACAGTAAGACCGAATAAGAACCTTAATGATGTGGTGGTTAACAACGACCGCTTAATGAGCATGGCTGGGGTCGATTACCGTTATGATGCCAGTGGCAACCAAATCAGCCAAGTAGGCACTGGCGATAAACAACAGCGCAGTTTTAATGGCTTAAACCAACTGGTGCAAATCAACGTTAACGGCAAGCTGACGCAATACGAATATGATGCCTTAGGCCGTCGCAGTGCAAAAATCACCGAACTCGGTCGCACCGACTTTATTTGGGATAATCACCAGCTGATTGGCGAATGCACTTTAGGTGAATATAGCTGGTATATTTATCAACCCGACACCTTTACTCCAGTCGCATTAATCAAAGCTGGACAGGTTTATTATTATCACCTAGACCAACTCGGCACCCCAATTTGCTTAACCGATGAAAACGCTAAAATTGTCTGGCGCAGTCAGCAAGATGTGTTTGGTCAGACAATTGAAAGCGTGGATTGTAAAGATGCGGATTATGTAGCCAAGCAAGACAAGATAACTAACCCAATCCGTTTTCAAGGCCAATACTTTGATGACGAATCAGGGTTACACTACAACCGCTTTAGGTACTACAGCCCTGGGCAAGCACGATTTATACATCAAGACCCTATTGGATTAGTGGGCGGGATAAACCATTATCCATATGCCCCAAATCCAGTTAACTGGGTGGATCCGTTTGGGTTGTTGTGCAAAGAAGGGCAGGCAAAAGTAAAAGCAGCGCTTGATGCAAATTCAGCTATTTCACCTGAATTAAAAGAAAAACTAATTAAATTGTCTCAGCTACCAAAGGATGCATCACCTTATACAAAGGAAGAAATGCTTAAGCATATTAACGATAATACAGCTGAAGAGATGGTTAATTTACAAGATAAGTCAGCTCTAGGTAGTGATAATTTAACGGATAAACAACGAAAGCATTTTAGGGGAAGCATAGATAACCCGGCACCATCAGATACTGCGGATAACGCCACACCTTCAGATACTGCGGATGATGCACGCTTTAAACGTAATGCAGCTAGCCGATTCAACCGTGACTTACCACCTTTGACACGTGAACAGTGGAATAAATCAAACGATACTGCATCACGAAATAGAGCTAAAGGACTAAAAAATGAAAAAGCAGCTCGTGAAGCGTTATCAAAGCATAAAGGAGAGTCGCTAGTTGATAATAACAATGCAGTAGCTAGTGGCGGCAAAGTACAACAACGCAGTGGTAACTCTTTAGATTATAAAACTCGCCCAGATAGTTTGGGCGATACCATTGTGCACGAACATAAACATTTTACGGCTGAAAACAGTAATCCCGTTGTTTATAATACAAAGCAGTTGGAAGAACAACGTGATGCATTCCCTGATAAGGACCATGTGCTGACAATATCGTCTGATTTACCTTGTGAGAATGGCATACCACCTTGTCGACCGTCGTTAGGAATTACAGAAAGTGAGGTGTTATATTATGATAATGATAAGAACACTATTACCCATAAGTGGAATGTTGATAAACAACGTTGGAATAAAGTAAAAGGATAATAATGATGGATTTTAAACCTTTCCGTATAAAATTCTCTATGGTGGGTACCAACCCGCTTAATGATAAAAAGTTATTCACTGAACTGTTAGATGTAATTGAAAGCTACCCTGAGTTTGCGCCCCAATTCTGGAGCTTAGAAGAGCGAGGGAAGTTGCCTTATAGCCGCGATAATATTTTAGATAAAATAAAAACGGTAGAGTATGGGAGCTATGCGCATATTTATTTTAAGCGAATTAAAGCCGCTAAGTTGGTTGGAAAAATATCCGTTGCTCCAAAGCAATATATAAATTTTGAGTTTGACCCTAAACTGAACAGCAAGCATTATCCTGCCTTATTTGAGTTTGCAGACCGCTTAGTACAGGTGTTTAAGCCTGATGTTGCCTCTGTACACATTGTCAGGCCTTATCCCGATGAGCCCTGGGAAAGCGAAAGAGACGAACATATCGAAATGATGGGTAAAGCCGCTTACTTAGCACCCGTCGATTACTTTAAGGTTGGTCCTAAAGGATTAGCAATGCGCACCTATTTAGGCCCGCATTATGTTCAGCAGTTTGGACAAGAATTATTGCTGAGCACACCAAAAACGCAAACAGAGCTTCAACCTTGGGGCGGCATTCGCCTTGATTTATCAGAAGCACCTTGGGAGTTAACTGAACAAGCGCAGATTGAGCATTGGCAAACCGCCATGGCACATTTACGCCCTGCTAAGGTGTTTGCTGAGATGGAGGTTGACGTTGAGTATTGTGATATAGAGTGCACTAAGGCCGAAAACTGTACCATTGGTGGGTTAAATTATGTGTAAAGAGGTTGCGTTAGCGCTACTAGAGAACTCTAGAGAGCAAGATAATGTTAAGGGAATCGATATTTCAGGGCTTGATTTAACGCAATGCGATATTAGTGAAACCTCGACTGAAATGCTAAAAGGTGAACGCGTTATATTAAGCGGTGGTATTTTAGATTTAGCTTACTTTTTAGATGCCGACTTTACTGCCGCTAACTTTGAAGGGGCAAGCTGCAATCAAACGGCGTTTTTTGATTGTATTTTATATCAGGTTATTAGCCCTAATGCGGACTTTAGCTACGCCAAGTTATCGGCGAGCAGCTGTAACGGATCTAACTTCTCCTCATGTGAATTTGACCACGCCAACCTGTGGGCTTCAACGTTTATTGGTAGTGATTTAAGTGACGCAGTATTGTCCCATGTTGAAGCAGCTGATGCCTGCTTTGATGACGCTAATTTATCCAATACAGACTTATCGAACGGAAATTTCACAGGAACCATGTTTAGAAAAGCCAATTTAACAGGCGCTAATTTAAGCCATGGCAATTTTACACATTGTGATTTCACTGGTGCTAATTTGACGAATGTATGTTGGGACAATGCTATTACTAAATATGCCAAATTTGATAAAGACATAAATTTAAATAGTGCTCACGTTAAGTGACGATTGATTTCTATATGGGGATAAACCTTGATATGTTTGGATTACTAAAAACATACGACGTACACATGTGCTCAGAAGTAAAAGGGCAGGTTTTGTTAAACGGGAAACCTGTTGTTGGCGCGAAAGTGATAAGAGAACTCAGTTATATTCATCAAGTTGAAAACAATGATGAAACGTTAACGGACGAGAGTGGTTGTTTTTTTATGCCAAAAGTCAGTATCAGTTCAAAAAAACCTGGTGATATGTTCGTCAATGATACTGTTATGCAGAAAATATTCATCATTATGGATAGTGTTCAGTATATTTTATGGGACTCAGAATTCGGTGGTATTGAAGAGTTCCCAGAGTTTAAAGAAAAATTAGCAATGCTAAATTGTGACCTAAGTAATAAAGAAGTGACTTTTACCTTTCCAAATAAAAATAATGTAAACTTACTGTTTGATGGCATAAGTATTTGTAGATGGGAAAAGGACTTTAATATTTATGAAAGAAATGACGATGACTTTTTTAATTTTTAGCTTTTAACTTTTAACGATTAAAACATAAACCTCAAAGTAATCAAACTATAGCTATGTTCTCGTTCTTTATGCTCGCCATGATGGAGCCGCGTCAGCACTATTTGCATCAAGACGTTATCAATACGATAAACAACATCAATTACTTCATTGTGAGAGCGAAGTAGTAGAGCAGGGCGCAACGAGTGAGGTTCAAACCTCCCAAGGGCCTGAAACCAAAAGCACGCCCGATGTTAAGCAATTTCGCTATAACAACATCAGCCAGCTCGTCAGTGACAGTCATACTCGTGTATCGGATAACCCTACTGACAACAAAAACAGTGTTCAGCAACAATACCAATGGGATGGATTCGGTAATCCTACCCATTCACTTCGTACTGACAATAACAGTGCTGATGCCATTGTTAACAGCCCAAAAGCTGACTTAGAGCGTGCAGAACGCATTCAACACTCACAGTAAGGCCCAGTAAAAATAGTCATGAAGTTGTGGTAAACAACGACCGCTTAATGAGCATGGCTGGGGTCGATTACCGCTATGACGCCAGTGGCAACCAAATCAGCCAAATTGGCACTGGCAATAAACAACAGCGCAGCTTTAATGGCTTAAATCAACTGGTGCAAATCAACGTTAATGGCAAGCTGACGCAATACGAATATGATGCCTTAGGCCGTCGCAGCGCAAAAATCACCGAACTTGGTCGCACCGACTTTATTTGGGATAATCACCAGCTGATTGGCGAATGCACCTTAGGTAAATACAGCTGGTATATTTATCAACCGACACCTTTACTCCAGTCGCATTAATCAAAGCTGGTCAAATATATTATTATCACCTAGACCAACTCGGCACCCCAATTTGCTTAACCGATGAAAACGCTAAAATTGTCTGGCGCAGCCAACAAGACGTGTTTGGTCAAAGCATTGATCATGTGGATAATGAGCATACTGATGTTGATTATGCTGGCCAGCAAGACAAGATTACTAACCCAATCCGTTTTCAAGGCCAATACTTTGATGACGAATCAGGGTTACACTATAACCGCTTTAGGTATTACAGCCCTGGGCAAGCACGATTTATTCATCAAGACCCAATTGGATTAGTGGGTGGCATAAACCATTATCAATATGCCCCAAATCCAGTTAACTGGGTTGATCCGTTTGGGTTGAGTTGTAAAGAGGGAATTCCTGTAATCGGTGCTATGGGGAAGATAGTAGAGTATATATCTAGAGAGACCGTGTTGGTCAGATATGAAAGCCCTTTACTTAAAACTCCAATGACACCTCATGAATCACCCTATTTTGATATATCTAAAGCGATGGAGTATAAGTTTAAACCTGATGCATATTATGCATTATTTGCCGCTTCTCATGCCAATCTTGAAGAGCTTACTAAGTTACGTGAAAGCCAAGGTTATTTTGATGAAGGGGTTGAGCTTAAACAAGCCACTGTTGGTGAGTTATTAGCACAAAGTCCTAATGCAAGTGTGCTTTCAGATTTTAGGTTCAATGGTTCAGTATTAGGTAAAGAATCCGGTGGATATATTGTTGTCACCAATGAAAAACCGAAACCTAAAAGAATAGGTATTGATGATGTTATTGAGTTTCCCCGCTTAAATGACAAAAAAGCGGCAGTGGGTGAGTATAATGCGCACCAATTAATGCTTGAAAAGAGCTACAAACCACTAGGCAACACTAATGGTAAATATGAGCCAGGGCAAACGGGTATAGATGGTATTTATGGAAACCCGAATCCCAAACCTGATATTGTGATTACCGAAGCTAAATATGGAAAAGCCCGTTTGGGGAGAACTAGGGACGGTAAGCAGATGTGTGATAGCTGGATTACCGATAAACGGTTACAGAAAGCAGGGTTAAACGAACGCGAGAGAAGAAAAGTTTTAAAAGGTCTCCAGAAAGAAAAAGGAGAGGTACAAAAATTACTAATTCGCAATAAAGAAAATGGGAGCCTGTTTGTAAAAGTATTAGATAAAAATGCAAAAATTTCAGGCAAAGCACTTGAGTTATAAGAGAAGTAAACATGTTACGAGATACACTAAAAAATAAAGCATATTATGATGAACGTGTAGCGTTTAAAAAAGAATGTATTGCAGAGGATGTTGAAGAAATTAAATATGATGATACTGATTCAATTGAAGTAAAAATGAAAGGCTCATTTAGGCTAGTCAGTGATTCTATATATTTATTACATCAAAAATATTCACGTGGTGATGAACTCTCATCACTAAAGCCAGATCTACTCAAAGCGTTAGAGTATCGTCAATGGCAAAAAAATTATGCTGATGCATTACCTGACAATGAACAAGCTGAGCGTATAGGTTGGGAAGAAATTCGAGAAGATTACTTAGAAGAATTCCTGAAATGGCTAAGTTTTGCTTACTGTTTGGATATGGGTAAGGAGTATTACCTACATATGTTAGCTTTAATTGCTAATCAAGGTCTTGACTCATTATTGGATAAAATTGCAGTTGAAATGGGTGATGTTGAGCGTGCAGTATCTAAAGAATTACTTTTTAAAAAGCGCTTTAGTAAACTTTATAATGTTATTGAAAGTGAACCTGAGCAGCGTCCTGAATTATTAAAAGATTATCTAGACGTTTGGTATAAGTTAGAGGGAAGTCCTGATTATCACTTGATGAGTACAGATGCTTATATAGGTTATCGGTGCTGGGAGGCTGCATTGGTAACCAAGCTATACAATATTGATGACACCATTTATCTTAATCATCCTTATTACCCGAAAGACTTAGTGCACTGGAATGGAGAGTAAGTTAATGGCTGTTAGGGATAGACGTCGAAATATTCAATATTTCGAAGAGTTAGTCGCTGAATTTGAGAGTGAAATGCTGCTTACACAAGATGGATTAGATAATGGAGATTTTACCTCTCCCACCGAGCGAGTTGATGTGGCTCAACAACTTTTTCAACTAGCAATAATGCGTGCTATTACCCATTACTCTTATGGCACCTCCGTTGATGAACTTGCGCATTATGTCCTCGCCATATTACCGTACCGCCAACAGTTGACTCGCATGCTGGATAAACTACCTCCGCCGCATCAATTCTATCGTATAGACTTTGAGCTATTAGGAGGTGCTGATGAGGCTTGTGGTTCGCCTAATATTAATCGTTATGTTTATACATTATGGTGGCTTTCATTGCTTGTTGCCTGTAAAGCGTCGAGTGACCATATTCAATCAGCATTAGCCGAGATAGGGGAGCAGGGGAAAGATGCGTTATTAGATAATATTGCTATTCGCTTAGGGGATGCTAATCGTGCCGTTTCAAATACTCTTTACTATCCTGATATTTATCAACCCTTACTAGATGCTTTTAGTGTGGACACCTCGGAGCAGCCAGCATTACTCTCGCAGTTCGTTAACCAATGGTACAGTAGTTTAACTGAAGCTGATTGGTATGATAATCATGATTGCGATTGTGAGTTTGAATATACTGATTATTACATTGGATATTGGAGTCTTGAACATGCTTTAGTTGCTAATCTGCTTGATGTTAGAGATATCCCTGCTCATCCAATGATTGCTGCAGATTTAGTGCCAGCATATATAGGTAAATACTATCCAGATGCAAAAACGTTAACTCGACATGAGTTGTCCGTGTTCACTCTTGAAAATAATCCAACCGCTAAATTTAGGCAGAAATGGCAAGATAACTACTTTGATAGTGCAATGAATTTATGGGAACAGGTTAGGGGTTGCTTTAAAAATCATGACCAATGTCATTTTACCAGAGATGAACTACTATTTTGCCTCAATTATGATTTTGCAGTGGCTCCTCATAAGGAACAGCCAGTTGATAGCTTAATTTTTTATAAATGGATAATTTCAAATTTAAAAAATTAAATGTTCTGTGAAAATATTGAATAAAAAATGGAGTTTTTATGAGCTCTCTTTCAATGACTGCGAGCGTTGGAGTTAACGCTGCTAATAAAGAGATAGATGTAAATCTTTTAAAAGTATTAATAAATGCTTATGCAAGAAAATCTAATCTACCAATTTTATCAAACAATAAAGTTGATGAAGATTTTGTAGCATTAATTGAATATTCCCAGACAAATATAGCCAAGGTTGGACTGTCTGATGGAATCGTTTTTGCGAATAAAGTAACCTTTAAAAATTTGGTAAACAGTTTGTATTCTGGGTATAAAAAAATATCAATTACCAAGCCTGAAAATGGTGTATTACCCCAGGGAAGCTGAAGGAGTCGTAGTTTTCATGTCCCTTCCAATCGCTCTGGTCTAACAATTGGTCGTGGTTATGATATGAAAGAGAAAACGGCTACTCAGATTAAGAATCACCTGATACTAGCTGGTGTCGAAGTTATAAAGGCTGGTGTCATATCATTAGCTGCTGGTAAAATAGGTAATATGGCAAAATTATTTGTTATTGAAAATGATTTACTTGACTTTTAAACATCAGCACAGGCGCTGTTAAAACTGTTTGAAATCATTTGTAAAGAGTTAGAGTTAGATGTAACTGATTTGTAATAATAATAAGATCGTTACCGATTACGGCCTAACAAATTGGGCTGCGTTGAATAGTAAAATCAAAGCAGTGACAATCGATTTACGTTTAAGGGGTGATTGTCATGGGAGTTCACGTCGATTCTTACAGAAACATATAGCATCAAATGATCTGTTTGAGTTTACAAAAGAAATATTAAAAGAAGCTAATTGGGGAGCGGTTCCTTCTTCCAGACGACCAGCTCGAATAAAATTTATTCAATCATAGGTGATTTAGATGAAGACAGCATTTTCTATTTTAATTGTTTTATTAATTATGCTTTTGTCTAATGCTCAAGCTAAGCAAGACGAAACATATGTCAGTTTTGATGCATGGGAAATTGGATTTGATAGAGTTAATAATAAAGTATTTCGATGGATTTTATTTCACCCTGATAGCAATTTTCCTTGTTTACGAATTGAGAACCTAGAGTCAGGCACACACAAATTAATAAATAGGCGTGACATTTGCAATATTTATGATAAGGAAATGCAAATAACTCATGATTTTAAACAGCTTAGTTCTTTAGATATTCATAATCTGAAAGTATCTAATGCTAGATTATTGTTCGATGCAGAGTTATCTTTATTAAGTGATTCTGTTGTTTTTATGCATTGTGTCGTGAATATTTTAGACGATGGTTTTTCTGATCCAGATTGTAATAGAGTCATCAACAAAGACTAATTTGAGTTTAATTGCCACCAACTCGAAACTGATTTACTGTATTACGACTTCAATATGTTAATCATTGTAAAATTAAATGTTCTATTAAGCATCACCTCTAACAGTGTTCTGGTCTAATTCCATTGGACACTTAATTTTGAGATAGTATGCGTCGCATATGGAAGACTATTGGGAAAATGGATTAAATGAATTTAATCCCAAAAATCAAGAAGAATTTATAGAAGTCTTAGATCAAGAAAAAAGAAAAATTTGCTGCACGTCATGCACTAAGAACCGAATTTTGCGCGAATAGTGAGTTCACTGGCGATGGTATGACACCGTGTCGACATACTGGTAATAATCATGGCGTAGTAGAAACATTAACACTGGAAATAATCTACCAACTATAACTGAAATGAAAAATGTGACCACAATTCATTTAACATCGATTAAAGGATAAACACTTGGGCAATGTAATATGTAAACCATTGGGATTAATAGATCATCGTAATCTTAAAAGTGATGAAGAAGTATTGTTAACGATTGATTATGAAATTTTTTCTGATGAAACAACTTTACTCATTAAAAAGTGTAGCCACTTAGTGATATCGACTGATTTTTATTCGAAAATGAAAAATAAAAGAAGATATTCACAGTCGGAATATCCGTTAACCGCATTGCCGTGGATTATTGACCGAATAGAAAATGGTTTTTTTAAAAATCCGGATGCAGGAGGTTTTTCAGACTTTGAACGCAATACTACTGCTGAATTTGAAGGCGAAACCATTGGCATTAATGCCATGGCACATTGTTACACTGAAAACTTACCTGGCTTAAATATTTGGAATGGTAATAGGAAAAGTTATATTTCTAATATAACACCTCACGAGTGGAATATTCCTAATGATATGTTGAAAGACGGTTTGTTAGATAAACTAAAAATAATAGCCGATAAATACTCATGAATGTATTACTGTAGCTATTATACTAATGACAAGGATAATACGATGTCATTAATAAAAATAACTCAAGCTGTCGGGCTGGGTGGAGCTAACAATGTAAACGATGTAAAAGCAGTACAAAAGGCATTAAATAAATTACTCAAATTCATTCCTGCTACAAAATCATTAATTGTTGATGGCCGTTTAGGCTCTAGGCATGAAAGCTCTATAACTGTTGCAGCGATTAAGTTATTTCAAAGCAAAGTACTTAATATGCTACGTCCAGATGGCAAAATTGACGCTAATGGTCGAACTCATCGAAAGATAAATGAAAAGTTAATAGCCGTATCAAGCAAGTTTAACTATAAGTTGCCGATAGCATCTATTGATATTCCAACATTATCAGAGTCTGATTATCTAGATATTGCGAATCAACTTGGCTGTAAAGTCGCTGTAGTCAAAGCTGTTGCGGACGTTGAGTCTTCTGGTGATGCATTTTTTTCAAACGGAAAGCCAAAAATTTTATATGAAGCCCATATTTTTTCTCATTTGACAAATCACAAGTATGATCAGAGTAACCCATCTGTATCCAGCAGAACTTGGAATCGAAGCTTATATAACGGTGGCTCCCAGGAGTATGCAAGGCTTGAAATTGCCATGACGTTAGATTCTTCAGAGGCTTTGAAGTCGACTTCATGGGGGCGCTTTCAAATTATGGGCTTTAATTATAGTGAGTCAGGTTTTACTAGCGTAGAAGCATTTGTTAAAGCAATGTTCAGCTCAGAAAGAAAACAGCTTGATGCTTTCGTTAGCTTTGTAAAGAATAAAGGGCTAGAAAAGTACCTAATAACGCTAGACTGGGCTTCATTTGCTAAAGGTTATAACGGGTCGCAGTACGAACAGAATATGTATGATGTTAAATTACAGAAGGCATTTGAAAAATATGACAAAAAGTAAACTCTCTAACGCTTTGTGGGTTTTACCCTTATTTTTAGTTGCATCGTGTAGTGCCTCTCAGCGTGATGAGGCAGAGATTATATTTAAATGCCACGCTGATCAGCCCAAATCGATTGATGTTGTTATTAGTAAAATGGATAACACGTTTAAATTAGAGCAATTTAACATTGCAAGTTCAAAGCTTGCTAATGCAGAGCTAATTAGTGATGTGAGTAAATCGAGCTTCCACCGCTCTTTAGTCACTGAGCACAGTATGACTTTTACACACGGCGATAGTGAAGTCATCGTGAGTGACTACTACAGCGAAGAACTTAATATGATTACTAAAGAAACATCAGTAACAATACAAAAAATTGGTAAAAAAGAATATTGGCTTTGTGATGATTCAGGTTTTAGTAAGTTGGGCTCTGTTGAAGATTTCTAGTAAATTAAAAATAGTCGTTATAATGTTTTTATTCGTTGGCCTTAATACTAAAGGTATAGGTAAAATCGTTATACCTTTAGTATTTAATTTTTGTGTAAGCTAATGAAAGTATTGATTATCTTTATGACATAAAAGTGATTGAAGTGGGGTAAATGTACCAAGATGATGAATTAGAAAAGCAGGTCTATTTTGCTGAACAGGCTCATTCATACCTTCGCCTATGCTTTCTTTTATAGTTCATATTTCTCAAAAAGAGTTTCTTCAGAAGGGCTTTGACATGGTGAAAATATTTTTGTTTGCTTTTTCATTGTTATATCTTTTACCAACGCAGCAGGTCCGAGGTGGGATAATTCAATTGATATAGATGATCCTAACTTAACAATTAATGTAGCCGCTCAACAGTGCCAAAAAAGCTTAATTAATGCTCCTGAAAAGTTGGAACTGTGGTGTGAAAAAGCCATTAATATGGGTTCTTGGAGAGGTTTAGTACCTCTTAGCTTGCACACCGGTAATGGTGATTGTTAGTTAAGGAAGCAACAAAAAGAGTTAATGCGAAAGATCCTCCAGCTTACTCTATACTCGCTTGGATTTATGAAGGTGGTATGTTTGTAGACCAAGATATTAATTATGCTATTTCACTCCATAAAGAGTTTTTAGCATTGGATGTTGAGCTACCCAAATCGTCAGTTACTGCTACCCATGAAGAGCTAGCAAAGCTGTTTAAAACACAACAGAACTGGCTATCGGTTAGTAAGCACGCTCAGTACGTTTTTGAAATACTACGTTTGAGTTTAATAAAGAATATGCGGCTCGATTGATGAAGCTCGCACACGATAAATTAGTCGAGGAAGGCTATTCTAAACATTAACAAAAATAAACTTATTGATAGGTATATATAAAGTTAACATTTTCTATTGTTTTGTTACTTATTTTTTTGTCATGGCTATAGGGACACACTAACCTGTTCTGGACAATTCCAACCGGACACTTTTCTAAAAGAGATTTCAAATTCTATCGGTGACTGATCAGCATTTGCCGAGTGCAGTCGTTCTACATTGTAATATTTCATATATTTAGCCACATCATCACACATATGTTGACGAGTCGGCTGTGGTACTTTTAACAGCCAGTCATGCTTCAAACTACCAAAAAAACGCTCCACAACAGCATTGTCCCAACACGCACCAATATCGCCATGCTGGCTCGACAGTTCAATTGTTTTAATAAACATCGATAACCTTTACTGGTATATTGAGAACCTCTATCGCTATGAAATACTAAGCCCTTAGGTAGTTTTCGCAAGTTGTATGCCTTCAAAATTGCTTTCTCAACTAAGCTTCGCTTCATGCGGTTAGAGATATGCAAGCCGACAATTCTGCGTGAATACAAATCTATTACAACTGCGAAATATAGCCAACCTCATCTGTTTTAAGGTAGCTCATATCACCTGCCCAGACTTGGTTTGGCCCTACAGGATTAAAATTCATATTAAGCAATTTATCAGCCACACTATCACTGCGTTTACGCTTTGTGGTGACTTTAAAAGCAAGTCGTTGCGTCACAAGCCGTTTCAGACGCGCCATTAATTTAATGGTGCGATACGTGTAATACTAAACCCTTCCTTGCGTAACGCTTTAGCTTACTCTCGACTGCCCAAGCTGTTTCGACTGGCCTTGAATAATGGTTTAGCTCGAAGAAATAATTCTAGTGCATCGGCAGTGATAAGCTAACAAGGACTTTTCAACCAAGCGTAATAAGCTGATGTACTTACTCGCATCACTCTACACGCCATCGAAATAGGATATTCCGACTCAAGAGTATTGATAAATGAATATCTTACTTCATTTCTTTCGCAAAGAAGGCGCTGGCCTTTTCTAGGATGTCATGCTCCATTAATAAGCGTTTATTCTCTTTGCGTAACAGCATAAGTTCGGTGCGTTCATCTACAGATAATACATCGCCTTCTGCTTGCTTTTTGTGTTTAGCGACCCAGTTGTATAAAATCTTATCTGTGATGCCTAAAGAGGCTGCTGATTGAGCTATCGTGTAATGTTGTTCAAGCACCAAAGCCACAGCTTCTTGTTTAAAATCGTCTGGATATTGCTTATTTATTCGTTTAGTCATATTCACCTCAATAATGGCATTATATTCCTTTATTAAAGTGTCCGACTAATTAACCACAACAGGATCTATTGATGGGGGTTTATGGAAAATATTGATACTAGAAAAGAAGTCTATTTATTGAATTACGATCAAAATCAAAATGCTATTTTATACAATATTGAGACAGAGGGAATTTCTCATATTCAATGGGAGGATACCTTGTCTGATAAAATGCTAGGCTATTTTCATAAAGTAGAGCAGAAATATTTTTTATTATTTGCTGCAAATGGGCGTGTCTTTTTAAGCGCTGAAGGATGGATTTTTGAATTAAATGCCCCTTCAACACATCTTTCAATCGCGACATCAAAAAGTGTTACTTATTTCTACGCTAAAAATAAAGTAAATTTTTTTAAGTTCGAATACCCCTCTTGGCGCTCGGAATTAGGATATGAAAAGCCGGATATTGTTAGTGATATAGTCGAGGATGATGATGAACTATATGATTTTTTCTATTACGTTTATGGTATGTGGCTTAAACGAGATTTTATTTGGAAGTGTGAGCTCTGGATGGAGACTAGTGATAAAGCCTATTAAAAAATTATAAAATAAGTATTTAGCGCCAAAATAATTATGAATTTTGATATGGTTCATCAAAATGCTGACGGTGATGTGATCATAGTTGAAGCCAAAGAGGGCAAGAGTCCACTGGGTAAAAAGCAAATAGGCGATCAGGATTATCAACAAGGTACGTTACTGTGGTAAGTCTCGTTAGTACACTTTATTCCGAATAAAAGTAAGATAGCGAATCATTAATAAAGTAAAGGAATACGATGCACGATATATTTGGCGAAATTGGTCTCGAATTTTAGACTTAAACACTCAAGGAGTGGTTAGGTTAGGTTGGGTTGTGGGGACATTTTTACTGGTCGTGTTGATTAAATGGTTTGTTCAACAATACGACGTCCCGGAATTTGAATCTACAGTTAAATCAATTATGTCTTAACTGGGTTAGTCGTATCAATTAATCCATGTCAGAGCTTGCTGATTCACTGGCTAGAATAGTTTGAATATCGTGTGGATGCACTTTAACGCAAATACCATTGGCTTTAAATGCGATGGTTGGATTTGCTAAGCGTTCGTTATCACCTTTAGGTGAACTTAGCTTTACCTTAATGTTATGCTCACTTTTACCGGTATTGGCACTATCAGCGACAATAATCTCAGCTAATTGTGGGGCGTGTTCAATGAGTTCTGCCACGAATGCTTCACTGGTTTTCGCTTGTGATGGAAACACTAATTCGATATGTTCCCAACCTTCAACGGGATAAGCTTTGTCTGAAGGAAAGGGCAATTCAACACACTGAATGTTCATTGCCCCCATAACTAATGGTTCTGCTAATTTAATGATTAAAATCGGCCGACCGTTAATCATATTATTAGAGATAATGTCTCCATACTGACTAAATTCATCTGCCAGTAACTGCGCCGTTTGGCTGTTATTCACTCGAAGAGCTGCGTGATCACAATGAAGGGATAAACCTTCTAAACCTAACTGATGTATGAATGCAATAATGCGTTGACTAAAATCTGGCCAAGTATGTTGTAAGTATTGGTAATTCATTTAATAACCCAAAAAACAAAGCAAAATGGTATGGTTGATAGTAGATCAGCTTATGGCCATATCTCAATTGGCGTACCAGCATCAATCATTTGCCAAAGTTCATCCATTTCTTTGTTGGTGACAGCTATACAACCGTTGGTCCAGTTGTACTTTTGTGCTTCTTCTGGCGGTAACGATGAGCGAGGGTTTTCACCGTGGATCATGATCATACCACCTGCTCTTATGCCTAATGCGTCAGCACGCAATTTGTCTTCTTCATTAGGATATGAAATATGAATCGATTTATAAAATGCACTATCCGATTTTTTATAATCTAAGGTGTAACGACCTTGTGGAGTACGTTGATCACCTTCTTTAAGTTTATGACCACTGGGCACGTCACCCATAGCAATCAGATAACTTTTAATCACTTTTCCGTCACGCATAACAGACATGCGGGATTCAGATTTATTAACGACAACTAAATCGACTTTGGCCTTTAAAGATTGAGCTGATGATGCATTCGCCAACAACGGGCAACAAAATATAACCATGAATAATATAGACAGCGTGCGCATGAAATCTCCGTAAACCAATGACCTTTTTATTTTTTATTGTAAAATGACCGATTGTGAATGTTAAATCTCGGCGGTCAATGTTAGATTTTAACGACATCAAGGGTTAATTGATATTAGTTGACCGAGTTATTTGCAAGTTTTTGCAAGTTTTTTTGATAGATATAACCTAATACAGCGAAACCTAAAATGAATACCGAAGAAAAAGCCGACAGCCCACTAAAACAAACACTCAGAAGCGTGATATTTGGTACTGAAACGCCAGCAGGTAAACGCTTCGATATTGCACTGATGATTTGTATTGTACTGAGTGTGACACTGATTTTTATCGACACCATAGGAACTATTCATGCGCAATATGGTGATTATATTCGTATTGGAGAATGGACCTTTACGGTAATCTTTACCGTTGAGTACATATTAAGATTATATTGTTCATTGAATCGGTTACACTATGCCCGCAGTTTCTTCGGTGTAGTCGATTTAGTGTCTATTTTGCCCAGTTATTTAGGTTTGATATTCCCTGGTGCAAATTTAGCATTAGCAATACGAGTGTTAAGGCTATTCCGTGTATTCAGAGTGTTAAAGCTACTGCGCTATTTAAGTGACGGTAATATATTGCTCAAAGCCATGATACTGTCGAGCCGTAAAGTGTTTCTGTTTTTCTTTTCGGTCAGCCTGATCATTATGGTACTGAGTGTGATTATGTATGTTGTTGAAGGCCCAGTGAATGGCTTTACTTCCATACCTAAATCAATGTATTGGACAATCGTAACGATTACCACTGTGGGTTATGGAGATATTACGCCGCAAACTACGTTAGGTCAGGGGATTGCTGCGCTAACCATGCTTATTGGTTATTCGATTATTGCCATTCCAACCGGCATTTTAACCGCTGAGATCTCAAATGAAATGGTCAGAACCCGTGATTTACGTAAATGTAATAATTGCGGTAAAAAAGGCCACGATAATGATGCCGAGTACTGTAATCATTGTGGCAGCGAGTTAGAAAAGCTGTAGTTTCACCTTTATTCATCATCCAGTGACAATCTTGCGCAGGGTGATTTCATCTCAAGGATACCAATGACCACAGCTAAATTTGTCGAAGGCCCCATTTTACGCCACATCTTAGTGATGAGTTCGACCGCTGCGGTCGGTATTTCGGCGTTATTTGTTGTCGATTTACTCGATATTTTCTTCTTAAGCTTGCTCGGCGAAGTTGAGCTTGCTGCTGCGGCAGGTTATGCCAGCACCATTTCATTTTTTACCACTTCTATTGGTATCGGCTTATCCATTGCCCTTGGTGCCTTAGTGTCAAAAGCTGTGGGTGCTAAGAATATTAAGTTAGCGAAAAGATTATTCTTAAACAGTGCCATAGTCACATTAGTGACCAGTGTGTTGGTGGCTGCAGTGGTGATTACATTTGTTCCAGAGCTGCTCGCATTAATCGGTGCAACAGGGCGTACTGCAGAGCTAGCCCAAAGCTATTTGTATATTCTACTGCCATCGTTACCGTTTATTTGTTTAGCCATGGCATTGGGTGGCGCTTTACGTGCCGTGGGTGATGCAAAATTGTCGATGATGTCAACACTCGCTGGTGGCGGTGTTAATGCGGTGTTGGATCCTATCTTTATTTTTTCTTTATCAATGGGCATCGAAGGTGCAGCGGCCGCGTCAGTTCTTGCTCGTATCGCAGTATTCATTATCTCCGCGCGCGGTGTGGTGATAAAACATAAGTTGTTAGGTCGATTCTCATTTGACGAGTTTAAACAAGATCTCAGGGTAATATTTGCCATTGCCGCCCCAGCAATGCTCACCAATGTGGCCACCCCAATAGGTAATGCCGTGGTTACGCGTGCCATAGCCGATTTTGGTGACAGTTATGTGGCCGGTTGGGCGGTATTAGGCCGCTTGATCCCTGTAACGTTTGGGATGATTTTTGCTCTGTCTGGCGCCGTTGGGCCGATTGTGGGACAAAACTTTGGCGCCAATGAAATAGAGCGTGTGAGATTAAGTTTGACCAACGCGATTCAGTTTTGTGTGGCTTACGTATTAGTGATGTCGCTAGGGCTGTATTTATTGCGTAATGTGATTGTCAGTAGTTTTGATATGGAAGGTGATGCTGCCGAGTTGATTCTGTTTTTCTGCCAATATATCGCGGTGTTCTTTATCTTTTCGGGTATCTTATTTATTGCCAATGCGTCATTTAATAATTTAGGTAAAGCCAAATATTCGACCTTTTTTAACGTCGGTAAAGCCACCATTGGTACTATCCCCTTTGTGTATTTTGGTGCGCAGTGGGGCGGGGTATTTGGGGTGCTCATTGGCCAAGTGATTGGATCAATCATCTTTGGTGTGATTGGTATTTTTTGCGCATATCGATTAGTGGATAAAATTAGTCGTCAAGGCTTAGTGTCCGCAGCAGCCAATCAACAAGTGTTAGAAAACGATGTGATTAACATTGATATGGTCGCGGCACCGTCACCTATGTCTGGGCGTACTCAGATGGCGCAATTGGATGAAGAGCCCTTGTGTAAACAGTTCGCCGAGCAGACTCCTGTCGATAAAGCGAATACCGATAAGGACGACGTTAACACCAGCTTTGCAGAGCAATCTATTCCAGCATCATTGATTAAAGATCAAACTATTGACGATAAAACTCGTGCAAATAACGCTAATACTGACACTAGGCCTACAGACACAAGCAAATAATGGCATAGGTTATTCCAATAACGGTTTAATCCCTATTGAGTCTATATTGAACAGCTAATAAAAAGCCCCTATTTTGGTTTGACCAAGATAGGGGCTTTTTGTTACTAACAGCTTAATAGGTGTTAGTCTTTGTCAGTTTCCGGGTTACTTGTCTCTGTGGCTGCAATTTGTTCTGCCGCTTCAGCTAACGCAATTTTTTCGCGTTCAGCTTTAGAAATATAACGCTCAACTGGCTTATTACTTGGATTCGCTGGCACGACTTTGTTCTGACGAGCCTTAGCTCGTTTTGCCAACTTTTTGATCATCTCTTGCTTTCTGTTCATCTGATTTCTTACTTTATAAACGATAGACTATTTATATCTTTGTAGACAATAAATAGCATATCAAAGCGTGATGACACTGGTCTTGGAGCCAACGGCACCATCACGAGAAAATTTGGAGGCTAATTTTAACTTAATTGCTTAGCTGGATATAGTGTTTTATCTAACTGTCGCATTATTAGTACTTTCAGTAGACTAAAAACATCACCGGATTAACGACTAATTAGCGAATTTTTTGATATCTTCAGCAGTAGCGCCATCGTTGCATTCGCCACGAATTTCACCGCGTTCAGCTTCAACATAACGACTTAATTCAATAAAGCCAGCCTGACAATAACCGTTCATTTCGATGGTTTTTCTGACACCGATATCGATTTGTTGGTTCCATAGTTCGAGACGGTTTTCAGCATTACGTTGCTCAATGAGATAGCTTTGTGCATCTTGTGTACTGCGACGTATTATTCTGTCTTGCGGCGGATCACTGGGTATACTGCGATCAAGCGCGGTAGCCAACTTTGCCTTGTAGACAAATAACTTAATCCCGTTGCCTTTAATTTCCGTGCTAAATGCATCGCGAAATTGGCCAACAAAATCCATTGGATCTGGTTCGCTCGCGCTACACGCGCTTAGCAGTATGATACTGCAGACGGTTAAGCCGAATTTTGACACACATAACCTCATTAATTCTTGGTTAAAAAATTTTGGCATAAACGCTGCCAATCTCATATTCACCATCGATTAATAGCCCAATAACATGAGTAGCAAAGAGATCCGCAGACGTTTATTCGCCACAGTGTTGTGATGCACTGTGGCTACATATTCGCTAGGTTGTCGCTAATTTAAGCGGATAACGCTTTAAGCGAAACGTTCGTTAAGGTAACTCGTAATGGCTTTAGACTCATATAACCATTGGGTTTTACCGTCTTGCTCAATACGTAAACAAGGTACTTGTAGTTTGCCGCCTTGGCTAGTTAACACGCTTTTGTGTTGCTCTTGTTTAGCATCAACTAAATTAATGCTTAGG
The DNA here is from genome assembly GCF_041439795.1 of Shewanella sp. 5S214. Classification (NCBI taxonomy): domain Bacteria; kingdom Pseudomonadati; phylum Pseudomonadota; class Gammaproteobacteria; order Alteromonadales; family Shewanellaceae; genus Shewanella; species Shewanella sp. 5S214. Next base: position 13,753 of record NZ_JBGOOV010000006.1, on the reverse strand, counting down.
TTTTGACGACGCATTTCACGACGCACTTTGACGCAAAAAGGGCAGGCTGCGTATTGATACAAAGCCAGTGATTGAGTCTGTTGATCGACAGTCGCTTGTTGCTCTTGCGGACGTTGGCGCTTTTTAGGGGCAAACACAAAATTTAACAACAAAATAATTCGACCTAAAATCCAGCGAACGATAAACATAGATAACCTCAATCTTAGCTATTAATAATATGACATGATTGCAAACGCTTGTTATGACTCGTTTGCAATGTATGCGCAGTCTACCCGATGTCGATAGCGGTTAACAGCTAACAACAGGTTATTTTACTTGTAGTTCAAGCGATGCTTCAGCGGCATCTTCAGCTGTGTTGATACGGCTCTCAAGTACAAATACTTTACCCGCATCAATACCGGCTTGATCGATTAAATAGGCTTTTACGGCCTTCGCACGCTGTTGTGCTAATTCGCCTAAGTCATCGCGAGTAGATTGCTGTTGGTTTTTAAGCATATTGTACAAGCCTATATGCCAGCGAGTGATCAATTCGGCTTCTGTGATTTCTGGTGTTTGCTGTTTGAGCGTTTGCTTGATGTCCTGTGGTGGTTGTGACAATTCTTGCTCCGCCAGTTGGTAGAGTGCATCAGCTATCGGCCCTGTTGCAGGAAACTGGCTAGCAGATAAACTTTTTGGGAAATCTTTGAATTTAATGCCCGCCGTTTTAGCCAGCTTTTTATGCAGTTGAGATTCAGCTAACGCTTGTTGGTCGTTAATTAAGTCGACACTGCCTTTGATATTAAGATTAAGTAGCGGTCGGTCAATTAACGCTTTAGCCAGCTTGTCTAAAGTGGTTTTTTGTTTAAGCGTAATCGTGCTTAGTCCATAATCGAAACTGATTCTATCCATTTCTTCATCATCACCCACAAGACCTGCTAAAAACGAAAAAGGTGAGGTGACAACCTTGGTAATAACATTGCCTAACGCATTAATTATTATGCTACCAAAGCTAAAGCTTGGAGAATCAATGTCCCCAGAAACATCAACGCCCAAATCAATCACGCCGTTGCGATCTTGCAACAACGCAACGGCTAGCGTAACCGGTAGGCTGGTGGCTAGGCTGCTATTACTAGGTTTACCTAGCTTGAGTTGATCAATCACAACGTGATTGCTACCGACCAAGGCATTATTTTTAAGTTGGTAGTTGAGGTCTAATGACAACAGGCCTTTATCAATATAATAGCCTGCATAAGTGCCTGAATAAGGGTTAACCGAGGTCAGTTCAACTTTATCAAAGTTTAAGTTAAGGTCGAGGTAAGGCTGCGCGAGTAATGGATTAACATCGCCTTTAAGGGTTACGGGTGCATATTTGTCTATTTTACCCGTTAAATCAACGGATGCTGTAGTTTCAGGATTCGATGATAAGTTGGTGATTTGGCCGTTAAGCATTTCAATGCCGGAAGCAAAATTAGGTGTTAAGGAGTTATCTGCAAAGAAGGCTGAGCTGTCTTTAAAACCAATTTTATTAATATTAAGCTGCATTTGCGCGGGCTTGGCAGTGGCGGGTGACTCATTGCCAGCCGATAATACAGCAGCTTCATCGGCAGATGTCGCTCTGGCATTACTGGGTTCAACGCCAACTTGCTTAGGGGGTGTTGCAGTGTCAGTTGTGTTGATTAATGCACTGATATTGGTAGTGCGGTCAGCGGAAATAATTAGGCGACTAAATAGGGTATCGAAGTTTATTTCATCGATATCAATTTTAGCTTGTTGACGATCAAACGCTAATTGGTTGATGTCCATGGTTTCCCATGTCAGCAAAGGCTGTTTTAAGACATTATCGTTAATATGCAATTGGCTGATGTTTGCGCTACCTGAGTAGGTCAGCATGTCCTTGGCATCGGCATGCAAACGGCCCTTAGTTGAAAACATCCCGTCTTCTATGGTCATATTTATGTACGGGGCGATATAGGGTTGTAAGCGTGATAACAACATGTTGCTAAAATCGATGTCCGCATCGACAGTTTGCGCGACGGCATCAATTTGCCCAATAGAGGTTAATAGGCTCTGAGCATTGATGCCTGCTGAAAGTTGATAATCAATTGGAGTTGATAGATCAGATTTCACGATACCGGTACTGATATCTATTGGGCCAATTTGCCATAGGATAATGTTATCACTGGCAATACCTTCACCCAGATCGACTAAATATTCTGCAATAGAGATTTTGTTGAGCGTCACGAGCCAAGGTGCGTCAGCGTCAACTGCTTTAGATACCGTTTGCGATTGAGGGGTTACTGAGGTCGTTTCTGCTGTAGACGCAGATAACGCTGTTGTATCAGAGCCAAGAGAGGCTTGCGTTTGTTGGCTAGTGCTATTGATCGTAGCATCGTCAGCATCTGTAGTCTGTTCAGTGGCAACCTCTGTGGTGAGCTTGTTGACTACCGCAACCGCCTTGTCTGTCACAGGGGCAGATGGCTCTGAAGTGCTCGCTTTTGTGGTATCGCTATTTAATGCTTCTGATGGTGTGTCATCTGTGCGAGTCTGATTTACGGTATCAACCTCAGTCGTCAGCTCAGTATTTTTAGGTAACAACAACGCAACGAGATCAGCGCCTGTCGGGGTGATCTTGAGTTTGATTTTACCATTTTCTGTGTGGAACTCATCAATATTCACGCGTTTTTTCAGGCTATCAAGATTGATGTTTTTTAACGCTAACACATCAATCGCAATTTTTTCATCTTGTTGATACAAGGCTTTAAAACGATCAATTGTTATCTGCCCCTTGGTGACTTTTATATCAGTGATTGGGGCCAAGTTTTTATCTTGTAATATCACCTTATATTGGCCGTTTAGGCTCAACATACCTTCCGCTAAATTCATGGCAAACAGTTGATCGACAACCGACCAATAGCGCGATAAATCAATGCCTGTAACATTAAGATCGCCTTCAATGGCCAGTGGCGCTAATTGGAACTGTCCTTGCAGTGTCACTGAAGCTTTAAATTGATCTTCTATGCTTAAATTATAACGATTTACTTGCTCTTGCTTGTCGTTTAACGCGCTACTTAGGCTATTGAATTGGGCTAATGACACATTGATATTTGGATAATTAATGTGGGTATCTGTGACGTTGTCGTCTAGGGTAAATACGCCTTGTTGGATCTGAATATTAGCAATGCTTATCGCGGGGATCACACTTGGTTCAGTACTGGTTGGCGTTGGCTGAGTATTTTGGCTCAGGCGGGTCATAATATCGCTAAAGTTAAACACCACTTGCTGATCAGCTGCTTGCGAACGCGCCACCTTAATGGTGGGTTTCACTAAGCGGATATCTTCAATCACCAATGACCAAGACGTAATCGATTGCCATAATTGGATATTGGCATACACATTAGCTAATGACGCAAACGTTTGTTGGCTATTAAATTCATTAATCACCAAGCCAGAGATGTTGAGTTCTAAGGTAAATGGATTGATTCGAACGTCTTGCAAGGTCACGCTTCTGCCTAACTGCTCGGCTAATATTGCGGGTGCTTGTTGTTTGGCTATGTACGGAATAACGCCACCAAGAACAGCACAGCCTAATAGATAAAGAGTTAATCCATAAAGAGCTAATTTTTGTATACGAAAGCGAGAATTAATCGCTGAGCGCATCTGAGAGAAATACGAGGTCATATGAGATAATCTTGATGTGAAACAGTGTCGACAGTGGTTTATTTTAGCAAAAAAACGATCTTAACGAATGATTATTTTGTGAGTAAAACGGATTAATTTACATTTGTGGACATAGATGTTAGATTTACATTTAAGTTAATGTAATTGATAGGTTTTATGCTTTTCTCATTTTGAGAATGTTAAGCGCAAATGCCCTGTTAATGACTTGTGTCGATATAATGTTGTTAACCTTGATGTTGTGATTTCATCATTTAACTCACATTATAATGGCGATATCTAAGGTGATATTGAACCCTACTTTCAAGGATGATAAATGCAAATCCGTCTTGCCTCGAGCATTGATTTAGAACCGCTTAGCCTGTTATTTGATCAATATCGGCAGCAATTACAACAATCCGCTGACTATCCCGCGTGTCATTCATTTTTGAAAAACCGCTTGGCCGAAAACGATTCGATGATTTTTGTTGCCCTCATAGATGACAATATTGTGGGCTTTATTCAATTATATCCATCATTCTCCTCAGTGCGCCTGGCACCCGTATGGCATTTAGAAGATGTATTTGTCCTGCCAGACTATCAGCAACATAATGTGGTGAGTCAAATGCATACAAAGGCCCAATTACTGGCACACAGCATGGGAGTATTATTGATTAACCGTCACGATGACGAAGCCTTCGGCGAGTCTGAATCGCATAGTTGCTTGGTGTAAAGCTGATCAGTTAAACAGTGGGTTATTCAAGTCTTTGACGACATGAACGATGAATTATGTAGACCTCAGTTATTTTCTGGTAAAATAGCGCAGGTTTTTTATTTATTAATCATCATCTACGTTAAGGAAAAGAGATTGAATAAGAGCGTATTAACCAACCTTATTGCCGCCATTCTTATGGTGGCCGGGTATGTGTTACAGCAACACATTGTGATGACAATAGGTTTATTTGCATTGTCGGGCGCGTTAACAAACTGGTTAGCTATCCACATGTTGTTTGAAAAAGTCCCTGGATTGTATGGCTCTGGCGTGGTTCCGTCACGATTTGAAGAGTTTAAAGCGGGCATTAAACATCTCATGATGAAGCAATTTTTTACTCAAGAGAATATTGATCGCTTTTTGACAACCAGCAGTGCTAGCAGTATTGATTTAACACCTGTGATTGAAAAAATTGATTTAGCGCCATCATTTGATGCATTGGTGTCGACCATTGAAAAGTCATCGTTTGGTGGTATGTTAGCCATGTTTGGTGGCACCGAGGCGTTAATTCCGTTAAAAGAACCATTCATTGAAAAAATGAAGCTGTCTTTAGTGGAACTGGCCCAAAGTGAAGAGTTCAATGCAATTTTAGTTAATGAGCTTGAAAAACCGGATGTTATCGCCGATATGCAGGCGAAAGTGGCCAATATCGTTGACCAGCGTTTAAATGAGCTTACGCCAGAATTAGTCAAACAAATCATTCAAGATATGATTAAAACCCATTTAGGTTGGTTAGTGGTATGGGGCGGTGTATTTGGTGGCATTATTGGTGCCGTAGCGGCATTGCTACAACAATAGTATCAAACCACGCATTGTTTCATTAGCAGAGTGACCAGTCCGATTAAGCCATCCTTCTATATGGACGCTACAGGTTAATTGGTGCTAAGCGACTGAACTAAATTAAAAAGTGCAATAACAGAGGTGAGCATGAGTCAGCATCATAGTATCAATTATTTAGAAATACCTGTGAAAGACATTATTGCCACTAAAGCCTTTTTTACTCAGGTGTTTGCTTGGCAGTTTCAAGATTATGGACCGCAATACAGCTGTTTTTTACGAGTCGGTATTGACGGTGGCTTTTATCAAGCTGACAGTCAATTTACCTTGGCAAAGGGCAGCCCGTTAATCGTTATTTATAGCCAAGATTTATCGGCTACAGAAGCTAAAATTATTCAGTCCGGTGGACAGATAACCAAAGCGATATTCAGTTTTCCTGGTGGTAGACGGTTTCATTTCACTGACATTAATGGCAATGAATATGGCGTCTGGTCAGAATAAAAATAACAGCAATAACAACATTGCCTCACCGTGTGTGAGGCAATGTTGTTTAGATGAACAGGATGTCTGCTTAGGCTGCCATCGTACTCTCGATGAAATTTTAGCCTGGCATGCGATGAACGATCAGCAAAAAAGTGCCTTACTTGCTACATTACAACAACGCGCTAATGCAGGTAAAAAACGTTAGCTGAGTTAGTGTTGAGTCAGTGCTTCACTCATTGGGTTGACTTAGTCTGCAGTTATTTGATTGGTTCTTGGTTCAGTGTCGGTTCTAAACAGGCTAAATCCACGAGCTTGATAGTTTTGCAATGCACTAGGGTGATCTAAGGTGCAAGTGTGTACCCACACTCTGCGAGTATTGGGTAATTCCCATGCTTTTTCAATTGCTTGGGTCAATAAATAGCCGCCAAACCCTTTACCAATAAAGCGCTCTCCTAAGCCAAAATACACAATCTCTACATTAGCCTCATCTTGTTGCTGTAACTCAAAATATCCAGCGGGTGCACCATCTTTATACGCCACAAACAAGTGTAAATTATCCGCTTCGCTGTATGCCTGCCATTGGCTATTGGTCCAAGGTAGTCTATCTGTCCATTCCCATCCAGCACCGACAAACTGATACAGAAAACGGTTGAATTGATATTGTTTTATTTGTACTTCAACCACGGTTAACCCGTTGGCATCATGCTTAGGCTTCAATTGGCTGCGGTCGGTCATTTCAAGATTAAAAATACTGATGTCTGTCATACAAAGCCTTATTATTTTTTATTATCTTCATAGAGTAAGGTTCAATATTACAAGATAGTGCTAAAAAAAACACCACCCTGATTGGGTGGTGTTTTTGTGTGGTTAAAGGTTAATACGCGCTAGCGTGAACGTTTTTAACCGCACGACCAGATGGGTCGTTAATGCCTTGTAAGCTAGCATCCCATAACAGTGCTTCTGGTGTTGAACATGCTACTGTTTTTCCACCAGGCACGGTTTCAGCTGCGGTGGTTAATGGGAAAAACTCTTCAAAGAAGCTGCGGTAGAAATAGGCTTCTTTCGATTCTGGCGTGTTGTATGGGAAACGGAATTTTGCGTTGGCAAATTGTACGTCATCCACGTTTGCCGCCGCGTGTGCCTTTAAGCCGTCAATCCAAGAGTAGCCAACGCCATCACTGAACTGCTCTTTTTGACGCCATACCACTTCCTTTGGCAACTTGTGCTCAAATGCCTGACGTAAAATATGCTTTTCGATGCGACCATCTTTAGACATTTTGGCTTCTGGGTTGATGCGCATTGCAACGTCGATAAACTCTTTATCTAAGAAAGGCACCCGAGCTTCAAGTCCCCATGCTGCCATGGCTTTGTTGGCTCGCAAGCAATCAAATAAGTGCAGTTTATCAAGCTTTCGCACTAATTCTTCATGAAATGCCTGAGCGTTAGGCGCTTTATGGAAATACAAGTAACCACCAAATAACTCGTCAGCTCCTTCGCCAGATAACACCATTTTAATGCCCATGGCTTTAATTTTACGTGCCATTAGATACATTGGTGTTGCCGCACGAATGGTGGTGACGTCGTATGTTTCCAAATGGTAAATCACTTCTTTAATTGCATCTAGACCTTCTTGGAAGGTATACACAATAGGGTGGTGAATAGTGCCAATGGCATCGGCCACTTTTTGCGCCGCGACTAAGTCTGGAGACTCGGCTAACCCAACAGCAAATGAATGCAGTTGTGGCCACCATGCGCCGGTTTCGCCGTCGTTTTCAATACGGTGCTTTGCATATGTTTGTGTAATAGCAGAAATCACTGACGAATCTAAGCCACCAGAGAGTAATACACCATAAGGTACATCAGACATTAACTGGCGTTTTACTGCAGCTTCTAATGCTTCACGTAATTCTTCAATACTGGCTGGGTTGTCTTTAACCGCATCAAAATCACGCCAATCACGCTGATAATACTGTGTTGGCTGACCATCGGCAGAATATAAGTATTGGCCAGGGTAGAACTCAGCAACTGTTTTACACACAGGCATTAATGCTTTCATTTCTGAGGCAACATAGAAGTTACCCGACGCATCATGACCGGTATAAAGCGGGATAATTCCCATATGGTCACGACCGATTAAGTAAGTGCCTTTGGCTTTGTCATACAGTACAAATGCAAAGATGCCGTTAAGTTTATCTAAAAAATCACAACCGTATTCTTGGTAAAGTGACAAGATCACTTCGCAATCTGAGTTGGTTTTATATTGGTATTTTTCACCTAGCTGTGCTTTTAACTGCTTGTGGTTATAAATTTCACCGTTTACGGCTAACACTAAGTTGCCATCAAAACTGATAAGTGGTTGTGCTCCGTGGTCAACGTCAACAATTGATAAACGTTCATGAGCTAAAATAGCTTGGTCATCAGCATACACACCAGACCAATCTGGACCACGGTGACGTAGTAGTTTTGACATTTCTAACGCCACTTGGCGCAGTTGGCTTGCATCAGTTTTGATGTCTAAAATCGAAAATATTGAACACATAATACGGCTCCAGCAGCGTTGGCTAATCTTTATCTGGTTCCTACTCTGCCAGCATTTTCGTTAACTGCCAAGCTTGTTTTTTAAGATAACGTCATAAAAATGTCTATTTTAGTGATTTTATCTCTTTAAAATATCTTTTTAATTGATGAATATTTATTAAAAATGCTTTTTTGTTGATGTATGTTTATTTTATTGGCTATTGTGGCTATTTTTTTTAAGATTTCACAATCAAATACCACTAAACACGATTATTGCACTAAGCTAGTGCGCTTGCTGTTTATTTGTGCAATAACGGTCTAAGTTGTCCTTTATGTTGCTTAATTTTATTGGTAAAAGCGCCGCTTAGGATATTTTATGATCTATATTACCCCTCTAGATTGAGCCTTTATGGTAATCATTTAGATCAATGTCAGTGTCTAATAAGACTAAGCTGAGCGACACAAGATTAACAGCTAAACAGCTGAATAGATGAATAGATGAGTATGGCATTCGTTTGAACGTTCTGTTGTTAACGTAAGTTGAGTGATGGTTTTTGAGGAGAATACCGTGGTTGGTGAAACAGATTTAGCTAAGTTACTGGCATCAATGTCGCCGATATTATTAGCAGATGAATACGTTTTTTGTTCGGTACCGGGCCAATATGGTGATTATCAAACTTTATCGCCGCTGGCAACGTTTCGTGAAACGGAAGGGTTGACTTTAGTGCTAACCAAAGCGGCTGCTATTGCTGGTGGCTTAGCATTTGAATCCGTGTTTAAAGGTATTACTTTAACGGTGCACTCTAGTCTTGATGCCGTTGGGTTAACGGCAGCGGTAGCCCATAAACTCTCACAAAAGGGCATTAGTGCTAACGTGATTGCGGCCTACTATCACGACCATATTTTTGTGCAAACAGAAAAGGCCGCTTTAGCTATTGAGGCATTAAATGAGTTTGCTGTTTAGGGCTTTTATCTGATTGATGACCTTTGTTTTAAGTAGGTTAATAACAAAATAAGAATCATCATAAAACCCAGCATAAAAAAGCCCATCAAATAGATGATGGGCTAATCCTTGGGGGGGAAGGAACTGGGGTTATAGGCTTAATCTGCTGGGCGTAACTGATTAAATTCAGAAGCTGCAAAGTATCCTGGCCAATCTTGGTTATTGGCTAATTCAGCTGCAGCTTGGTAATACACACCTAAATCTTGTAACGCACCGGATAAATCCCATTCAGGGTGATAATAATCACACACGTTATGGTAACAGCCTTTCATTTTCACCATCATTGACGCTTTGTATTGTGCCGTTGCATCATCAAGGGGATCATTTCCTCCTCCGGCAAACACGGCAGGGACACCTAACTTGGCAAAACTGAAGTGGTCTGAACGGAAAAAACCACCTGATGCAGGGTTAAGTTCGCCTTGGCTAATGCGATGTTGTTTAGCAACGGCGCGATCTAAATAGTTTTCTAATTCTGACTGGCCTTTACCGACAATAGTATAATCTTTGGTTTTGCCGTAAACATTGGTGCTGTCGAGATTAAATACTGCCACCGTTTTATCAATAGGATAAATCGGGTTGGCCGCATAGTAGCGTGAGCCTAATAAGCCTTGTTCTTCACCAGTAGTGGCAATAAAGGTTAATGAGCGGGCTAAGCCTTGACCTTGTTTGGCGCGCTGGGCAAATTGGCGGGCGATTTCTAAAATACCTGCAGTACCGGAAGCGTTATCTAATGCACCGTTGTAAATTTGGTCACCGTCTTTGGTGTCATCTTTACCTAGGTGATCCCAGTGAGCGGTGAATAAAATCTGTTCATCGGTTTGAGTGGTGCCAGGTAAGGTAGCAACCACATTATAACTGTCGGCGAACTCCGCTTTGTTAGCAAATTCAATGCTAGCTGTTTGAGCTAAATCGACATTAAGTGAACTGTTGGCCGCACGATCCATTAACGAGGTTAATGACAGGCCTGCTTTGTCAAATAAGGCTGTTGCGCTGTCTAAGGTTAGCCAACCTTCAACTTGAATGCGTTGATCTTGCTCCGCCTGGCTTAATACTAGATCTTGTTGTGGACCGGTCCAGCTATTTTCGACAACCGACCAAGGGTAAGAGGCCGGCTCAGTTTCATGGATAATGATTGCGCCTAATGCACCTTGGCGACTGGCTTCTTCAAACTTATAACTCCAACGGCCATAGTAAGTCATCGCTTTACCATTAAACTTGGCCCCTTCAGGATGTGCAAAACCAGGGTCATTGACCAAAATGATGGCGATTTTGCCTTTCATGTCGAGGTCTTGGTAATCATTCCAGCCATATTCAGGCGCATTAATACCGTAACCAACAAACACCAATGGCGCATCTTTAATGCTCACTTGCTGGTTATTGTGACGACTGCTAAGCACAATATCCTGACGATATTGCATCTTAATACCTGCTAAATTAACCTGCTGTTTTTCGCTGGCGGTATAACTCACCATAGGCACAGGTTGCAGAAAACTGCCTTTATAAGCGCCTTTAAGGCCCATTTGGGTGAAAGCTGCAGATAGATACTCTAGGGTCAGTTTTTCGCCTTGAGTTGTGGGAGCACGGCCTTCAAATTTATCAGAGGATAATGTTTCGATATCCGTTCTAAAGCGTTGTTCATCGAAGGTAACAGCAGCGGTTTGGGTTGCGCTGACTTGCTCAGTCGAAGCGTGTTTAACATCTTCACTGTTACATGCTGTTAGTAAGGCAATGGCGCAAAAAGGAAACAATCGTTTCATGCTATGTCCTGTTATTATTTTTAGTTTTATTTCAGACAAGCATAATGAGCCAAGCCAGTGCTTGAAAACAAGGTCACTGGCTTGGAAATATGTTACCTAATGTAAATTGTGATGACAGCAAGTCAGCTTATTAACTAATTGATCTTATTGGGTTGGAGCAAAAATTTCTCGTGCTAAGTCGCATAGATTAGTGATGAGGCCGATAGGCTTCTTGTCATTAAACATATGCTTAGACATGTCAGACGCAATCTTATAAATCAATTGTCACTAAACGATATCAATATCACCAGCACATGCAAACACATGATTTGGTCTGAAAGGTTCTTTATCAATATCACTCATTTGGCTTACACCACTGGTAACCAAAATGGTTTCTAGACCCGCTTGGAAGCCTGCTAAAATATCGGTGCGCATATTGTCGCCAATAATGACAGTGTTTTCAGAGTGTCCCTGAATATGATTTAACGCAGAGCGGATAATCCACGAGCTAGGTTTACCCACATAAAATGGCATTTTACCTGTAATACGCTCAATGGCTGCACACAAGGCGCCACAAGCAGGGCTAAATGCTGGGCCGTGGGTGTCTGGATTCGTGGCAATAAAGCGGGCACCGCCAGCAACAAAACGCGATGCTTTATGGATCATGTCCCAGTTGTACGAGCGAGTTTCACCGACTATGACAAAGTCTGGGTTAATATCGGTAATAGTGAAACCTGCATTATACAACTCATGGGTCAGCGCACCTTCACCGATCACATAGGCTTTGCTGCCATTTTGGTGTTTCAAAAAGTCGGCCGTGGCCATCGCTGAGGTATAAAAACAGGTTTCTGGTACATTAATACCTGCAGCGCCAAGTCGGTTTTGTAAGTCTTTACCCGTTTGAACGGGATAATTAGTGAGAATAACCAGCGGATTGCCTTGTTCAAGTACGCGATGAATAAACTTGTCGCTTCCAGGAATTAGCTTGTTGTCGTGCAGTAACACACCATCAATATCGCAAATAATATTTTTCATTCAGTCATTTCTTCCTTCAAATACAACCTGCTTACATCTAATGCTAATTCAATTAAGAAAACAACGATTAAATACAAAAAGTACCTGTTTGGTGATTGATTTACTGTATTGTGAGCAGGGGGATAGATTATCGGATAGGGGGGATTAGGCTTTTTGTTACACACTCGGCTAGCTGTTGATAGATATGGTCTGCGACCACGAACATAGTTATTTTCACTCAAACCAGAGCAAAAGGAAACCAGCGACTGTGTCTTCTTAACTTTGTTTAAAAGAATTAGCTCAGCCACTTGAATCGCTTCCATTGGGAACGTTATCTGTGAAGATCGTCGATAGTGATGTAGGCTGGAGAAATCAAATGTTGCATGGTAATGATGTAGATAAGGACGAGTGTTTGGTACGAAAGTGAGCCCGCTTCAAGTTGCTCTCCCGTTGCAAGAAAACAACTACAACTTTGTTAATCGAGAAATGCAAATGATGACTTCAAATGAAGTTAGTACCTACCCTTGTAGTGGTCAAAAGATTTTGACCACTACATAATCTTAAATTTCATACTTGATAGATTATAAGATGGGTATTTTTTTGCTTTCAACAGCTTTGACATTCTCTTTTGGCACTTGAAGATTAAGCACTCCATTTTTAAAAGAGGCTTTTATATCTGCTTCATTTGGCCTGCAATTAAGGGTAAAACTGCGCACATACTTACCAGAGCGACGTTCTTTTCTGATCACACGTCCATCTTCTTTTTCTTCATTATCTTCAGCTGTAGTCGCTTCAATGGTGAGTAAATCACCATCAAGTGTGACATGAAGATCCTTTTTTTCTACACCCGGTAAATCAGCATTAATTTCATAGTGATCAGCTTTATCATTGATGTCCACTCTTGGGCTAAAAAAATCCAAGTCCTTTGTGCTTTCAAACATAGGGGAATAGAAGTTGTCAAAAATATCAGTCATATTAAATAGAGAGTTTCTAGGAATTAAGTTCATAATAAAAATCTCCTTTTAGAGGGGGGAACTGTTCATCACGTTGATTTAGACCAACAATCAACATGACGAAATCTTATATATTGCAGATTAATCATAACGGTTAAATAATGTACGCAGCATGATGCAGATCAAATATCTGCTCAAAATGTGATGTTAATCTATACTGTTGTTTATTATGTTAATTATTTTTAGTTATAGGTTTAGAACATACTTTAAATTATTAGAATGATATGGCTTAGAACACTCAGGTATATCTATTCATTTCCAAGTTAGTTGCTTGCATATGTCAGCTCCATAGTAAGCTACTCGGGTAATCCTCAACGAGAGTTACTTGGTATGTTATGGTTTTATGAAATGACTGAAAATTGTGTGTGTAGCCTTAGGTTTTCTTATCATTTCTCACTGGCTGCACTCCATCGTATTCATTAAAAAGTCTCCAATATCTTCAAGTTCAGAGTTGAATTTGTCCATTTTCAATTAAGTAGGCAAACTCATTTATGCCTCATTATGATTTAGAACAATTACTCATTCGAACTTTGTGTTTCTGTGTTTGCCTCATATTTACTAATGCGGAAAGCAAAAGATAAGGCCCTAGTAACTTGTTTTGTAGTATGCCTTAAAGACTGTCAAGAGGACTTATGACCCCAGTATGATGGCCACCAATCACATGGGTATATATCTCGGTCGTTTTGACATCACTGTGTCCCAATAACTCTTGGATGGTACGAATGTCATGGCCTTTGAGTAATAAAGATGTTGCAAATGAATGGCGGAAAGTATGGGCGGTAACGCGCTTATCTATACCACAGTT